>JBHHXN010000026.1:0-42267 GCA_046757025.1 bacterium | reverse complement strand
ATAAAAGCTTACCCAATCGTTATGAAAGTGCAAAAACCAGACGCGGAGTTTAAGCAAAAAATCAGATACCGTTTCATGGTTTTGAAATAATTGATTCATGGAATCAGATAACGTTTTGAATATGGTTTGAATAGAATGAACTGAACTAAATGAAGGGAGAAATTGATTGCTATATCCACAGAATAATCGATGCAGGACGGTCATCGATTTGTGCGGCTTTTGGGAGCTGAAAGTCGATCCGGAAGCCACCGGTGTAGAACAGGGTTGGAGCCAGGGATTTGAGCCCGACACCGTTGTAGGTGTGCCGGGTAGCTGGAACGAGCAGTTGGCTGAAATGGGTTTGATGAATTACATAGGTACCGTGTGGTATTCTAAAGATTTTTTTATTCCCGACCATTTTATAAATCAACGGATTTTCATCCGTTTTGGATCCGTGGACTTCGGTTGTCAGGTCTGGCTCAACGGCGAAATCGTGGGTGGGCATGACAGCGGCTTTTTGCCCTTTGAGTTTGAAATCACTGAAAAAGTAAATTTCGACAAAAAAAATCGGCTGATCCTGCAGGTGCAAAATCTGCTGTCTTACGATAGCATTCCTCAGGGTGTTTCGCCGGCCGACTATGCTTCTTTCAACAAGGAGCGGGAGGAAACCTATCCGCCCACGGTCTTTGATTTTTTCATGTACGGCGGCATTCACCGGCCGGTGAAGCTGTATGTGTTACCCCAGCAGTATTTAGACTGCTTAAAAGTGGAATCGAAAATAGTAGGTGAAAAGGGTCAGCTTTTGTGGCAGGCGGATTTCCAGAACCCTTCAGAATTTTCGCAGGTGAAAATCACCTTATGGGATGGCGATCAAAATTTGGCCAGTGAAACACTGAAATTAGACAGCGCAACTATCGCTGGCCAATTTTCCATTGAGGATTGTCAATTCTGGCGTCCCGAAAAACCCCATCTTTATCAATTGCAATTCGAGCTGTTTGGGCAGAAGAATCAGCTAATAGATGAGTACCTGCTTGAAACCGGCGTGCGTGAGGTGAAGGTGACGGATTCCGAACTGCTGCTGAATGGCCAACCGATTTTTCTGCGCGGTTTCGGTAAGCATGAAGATTTTTCCGTGCTTGGCAAGGGATTTAGCAGCCCGTTGATCGTGAAAGATTTTCACCTCATGCAATGGATCGGCGCCAATTCGTTTCGCACGTCTCATTATCCGTACGCGGAAGAAGTTATGCAGATGGCAGACCGGCTGGGATTTCTGGTGATCGATGAGGTGCCGGCCGTCAGCTTGAATTTCAAGTTTGTGAATGAAAAAACGTTGGCGAATCATAGAAAATCGCTGCAGCAATTGCTCGATCGCGATCGCAATCATCCGTGCGTTATCAGTTGGAGCATTGCCAACGAACCGGGCATCTGGGGTGAGCCAGAAGCCATGTCTGCAAAGGCGAAGGCTTATTGGCAAACGCTCTACGATTTTGTCAAGCAAGAGGACCCCAGCCGGCCGGTGACCATCCCCACGTGTTCGATGTGGGGCGACCGGGATCTCGGCTACCAATTTTGCGATTTTATTTCTGTGAATCGTTACTGGGGCTGGTACGAAATCCCCGGCGATATTGAAAAGGCGGCCATCAAGCTGAAGGAAGAATTAGAAAATTTACACAAAAAATATCGCAAGCCGATTTTTGTCTCTGAGTTGGGTGCGGATACCATCGAGGGCGAACATGCCACTTATCCGCAGATGTTTACGGAAGAATACCAGGTGCAGTTGATTCAAAAATACTTTGAGGTCATAGAATCCCTGAATTTTACCGTCGGCGAGCATATATGGAATTTTGCAGATTTCCGTACTGCCCAGCATTTCCGGCGTGTGGTGCTGAATAAAAAAGGCGTGTTCAATCGGGAAAGACAGCCCAAATCTGCTGCTTTCTCCGTACGCAACCACTGGCGAAAACTCAAAACTTAAAACCCGAAACTCGAAACCCGAAACTCGAAACCCGAAATGAAAAACATGCTTGGAATCTCTTGGCTCGATTGGATAGTCCTGGCCGGATACTTTGTCGGCATTACTGCCGTGGGAGTCTGGACGCGAAAGAAAATTAAATCCTCTGGCGATTTTTTCATGGGCAACCGCCGCTTCGGCAAGGTGCTGATGATCGCTCAGGCGTTCGGTACCGGCACACACACGGATCAGCCGGTGTCGGTAACCGGCGCTTCTTACACAAACGGGCTTGCGGGCATCTGGTATCAATGGATGTGGATGTTTGCCACCCCCTTTTACTGGATGATCGCTCCGATTTACCGCCGGTTGCGCTACATCACCATGGCGGATTTTTTTCAGGAAAGATACGGCAATGCGCTGGCAGTCATTTACACCATCATGGGCGTGCTGTTTTTTTGCATGGACATCGGCATCATGCTAAAGGGAACGGGCATTACCATAGAGGGTTTGACGGGCAGCGTGATTTCAGAAGAGGTCACCATTCTCATGGCCACGGTTTTGTTCGTAGTCTATGGGTTGGCCGGCGGTCTGATTGCGGCGGTGGTGACGGACACGATTCAGGGGGTGCTGATTTTAGTGCTGTCGTTCATATTGATTCCTTTTGCGTTGTCCGCGGCTGGCAGTTTGTCGGACATGCACGCGGGACTGCCGGAACACATGTTCAGTCTGGTGGCGCCAGAAGAAGTTACCCTGTTTTTCATAATTATGGTGGTGATTAACGGCCTGGCTGGTATTGTGATACAACCGCACCACATGGCTATCGGCGGCGCGGGTAAAACCGAAATAGCCTGTCGCACCGGCTGGACCTATGGTAATTTTCTGAAACGCTTCGCCACCATGGGCTGGGCTTTTATTGGGGTGTTTGCGGCTTTTCTTTATCCGGGCCTGGGGATGACCGAGCGGGAATTGGCGTTTGGCATGGCCGCCAAAAACTTGCTGCCGGTGGGATTGGTGGGATTGATGATCGCGGCCATGATCGCGGCTGTGATGTCCACCTGCGACGCTTTTATGGTGCACGGCTCGGCCTTATTCACCCGCAATATTTATTTGCCATATATTAATCCGAAAGCCACAGATAAGCAACTGTTAAAAACCGCCAGAATTTCATCGGTCTTCATCGTGGCTGGCGGGGTATTTTTTGCGTTTGTTTTCCCGAGTGTCATTGCCGGGTTGATAGAAGTGTGGAAGGTGACGGCCTATCTGGGCGTGGCATTCTGGTTCGGAGTTATGTGGAAAAGGGCCAACCGCTACGGCGCCATCACTAGCGCGGTAGCCATGGCCGCTATCTCAATTTATACGGGCAATTTTCTGAACTGGCCGGTGCAGCATCAAATTGCCCTTTATCTGCCTGTGGGAATAATTCTTATGTATCTGGTGAGCAAGTTCACCCAACCCGAACCGCAAGAACAACTGCGAAAATTTTATAAACTGCTCGACACGCCCGTGGGTGAGGAACAGCGTCTGCGCGACGCCGGAGTTGAAATCAAACTGGAAGGCCAGTCCATCGGCAAAACCGCCAAATCATTACAATCGTCTAAAATTGAAAAGTACATTTCCGCTCCACCTGATGATGACGGATTGCTGCTGGTGGATTTGTTTTCGTTGAAAAAGAAATTTACCTGGAAAAGATACCGAACCGATATCCTGGGATTCCTGGTTGCTGCGGCGCTTGCCTTTATTATGGTTTTCCTGGCGATATACTTGGCGCAAATCGGCGCTTGAAATGGAGGATAAGGTGACAGATAAAATATCAATCTGGCAAAAATCCAAGCTGTTTTTAGCTTCAATTGGTCCTGGTATTTTTCTCATCGGCTATAATATCGGCACGGGCAGTGTCACCACCGCCGCCTCCACTGGTGCAAAATACAGCATGACGCTGGTGTGGCCGCTGCTTTTGTCATGTATATTTACTTACATATTAATCGTCACCTTTGGCCGCTTTACCGCCATTACCGGCAACACCGCTTTGTTCGGTTTTCGAAAACATTTTGGCAAAGGCAGCGCCATCTTTGTGCTGATCTCGGTGGTGTTCAGCGAATGGGTGGCGTTTACGGGTGTGATGGGCGTGGTCACCGAAGTGGTCAAAGAATGGTCGCGGCCGCTGACCCCCTCTGGCGAAGGGTTTAGCATGCTCATTTTAAGCATTCTGTTCGGCGGCCTGATCTATTTTCTTTTCTGGAACGGCAAGTACCATTTCTTCGAAAAGATACTGATGGTGTTTGTGGCAGTCATGGGAGCCAGTTTTATTATGACGATGTTCATGGTCATTCCACATCCCATGGATGTTATCAAAGGACTGGTGCCCAAAATTCCACAGGAGACCAACGCGGCTTTGCTCATCGCTGGCATGGTGGGCACCACCATGGGCGGGGTGCTGTATATTATGCGCTCCATTCTGGTACAGGAAAAGGGCTGGACTGTGGCCAATCTCAAAGAAGAAAAACGCGATGCGTTTATTTCGGCGTTGATGATGTTTATTCTGAGTGCGGCTATTATGGCCTGCGCCGCCGGCACACTTTATCCGCTGGGGCTGACCGTGGACAACGCCATCGACATGGTGAAACTGCTGGAGCCGCTGGCGGGCCGTTTCGCGATTTCCATTTTTGTGGCTGGCATTGTGAGCGCCGGTTTGTCATCGCTCTTTCCCCATATTCTGTTAGCGCCCTGGCTGTTGGCGGATATAATGAACCGCCCACGGGACATGACGCTGAAATACAATCGACTCATCGCTCTGTTCACAGTCAGTCTCGGACTGGTGGTGCCGATATTCGGTGGCCGGCCGGTGCTGGTGATGATCGTTTCCCAGGTACTGGCGGCCATGGCCACGCCGGTGATCGTGCTGTTGATGCTGTTTTTGCAAAACAAACCGGAGCTCATGGGAGAGCACAAAGCATCTTTGGGTTTGAATATAATTCTCGGATTCATTTTTGTTTTTACGGTTTTCATGGCCATCACCGGCATCATAGGAATTGGCGGCTTACTTTAATCCCTTGGGTGAGCAGGCCTTAGCTAGGACACCGATGTCTTTCAGACAACGGCGGGTTGCAGGTCGAGCATTTACCCCCGGCGAGAGTGTAATAAAATGAGAATCCTTTTTTGAGAGTCAACAGCTAATCGGTGTTAAAGGTGAAATCGGACTGGATCTGGGAAACGTTGAAACCGGATTTGAAAATTTAAAGCCGGCTTATAGACGAGCCGCAAAATGGTTGAAATCTAAATGGAAAAATGAAAACGCCATGAAACCACATTTAATAATTTCGAAAATATCTTTCATTTGTTGCTTTGTTAGTTTGCTGTTTTTTAATGGCGCGGTTATGGCTGAAGCGTGGACAAATGAAAATACCGCTGTTTTCAATGTGAAAGATTACGGCGCAAAAGGCGATGGCTCCACCCTGGACACGCCGGCCATTCAAGCTGCCGTCGATGCTTGTGCCAGAACGGGCGGTACGGTCCTCCTGCCTCCAGGTACGTATTTGTCCGGTACCATTTTTATGAAAAGCCAGGTGACCTTGCACATCAGTGCCGGCGCTACTTTACTGGGCAGCACCGACCTGAAAGATTATCCCAGAATCAAACCGAAGTTTCGTTCCTATAACGACGCCTTTCAGACACAGGGTTTTATTTTCGGGGAAAACTTGCAGAACATCGCGCTTGTGGGGCGCGGCACCATCGATGGACAGGGCGGAGCGTTTAAGATCGTCAACAACAAGAAACCGCATCGCTACAAAGACCGCCCCTTCAATATCTGGCTAATCGCTTGCAAGAATGTGCTGGTGGAAAATCTTACCCTCAGGAATTCAGCCCGCTGGATGCAGCACTATCTGGCCTGTGAAGATGTCGTCATTCGCGGCATCAATGTTTTCAATCATTGCAATAAAAACAACGATATGATCGACATCGATGGCTGCCGCAACGTGGTGGTGTCGGATTGTTTTGGCGACACCGATGATGACGGCATCACACTGAAAAGCACTTCTGGCCGTATAACCGAAAATGTCACGATTACAAATTGTGTGATCAGCAGTCATGTCAACGCCATCAAATTGGGTACCGAATCGCACGGCGGTTTTCGAAACATTACCATTTCAAATATCGTGATCAAGCCCTCTGTTAGCGACACCCTGATCTACGGCCAGCCAAACGGCGTCGGCGGCATCACCCTGGGCATGGTGGACGGCGGCATACTCGACGGCGTGCTCATCTCGAACATCCGCATCGACGGTGCGGCCACGCCGATTTTTATGCGGCTCGGCAACCGCGGACGAACTTACTATGAAGGCCAGGAAAAACCGCCAGTGGGCATTTTCAGGAATGTGAAGATCAGCAACGTCATCGCCACTGGCGCCAGCGATAACGGATGTTCGATTACTGGCATTCCCGGACACCCAATCGAAAACGTGGCCTTGAGCGATATCCATATCGAATTTGCCGGCGGCGGTACTCTGGAGCTCGCATCAAAAGTGGTGCCTGAAAACGAAGACGGCTACCCCGGCAGTAGAATCTTTGGCAAGCTGCCGGCTTACGGATTTTTCATCCGCCATGTGAAAGGGGTATCCCTGAGAAACATGGACCTCTCATTTCAGAAACCAGACCAACGCCCGGCGCTGATTTGTGACGATGTGCAAGACCTGAACATCGCGGGTTTGCGCGCACAGGCCGCCGCGGAAACTCCATCGCTATTCCGTTTTGTCGATACGTATGAGGCGTTTATCACGGGCAGCCGCGTGGCAGACCCAGTGGCCGTCTTCCTGTACGTCATAGGAGAACGAACGAAAGGGATTAGCCTGGTTACCAACGACCTGCGCAACGCAAAACAAATAGTTGAAATTGGTACGGGCGTTAAAGATGGGGCGGTCAAATTGTTTGGGAACCTGCAAAATGAATAGGTGCAGTAAGCAAATGAGAACGAAAAAGGTTGTCTGCCTTATTTTTCTGCTTTTAGGGGTCGAAGTCTTGCTGGCAAAAGAGCGTTTTCTGCCGTTGGTTCCTTGGCCAAGAGAAGTTAAGCTGCACAAGGGATCGTTTTTGCTCAGGCCCGGCCAGATTCGGATTTATCTGGCGGTGGAAAACTCCGAAATCCTTGCACGCGAGGTAAACGAGCTGCGCGAGGCGCTCGGTTTAAATCCAGATCAACCTTCGCAAGAAAAAACCGCCGCCACCATCTGGTTAGGCATTCCGCAGCGGGATGGGCAATTTAACAAACTCTGCCGTGAAAAGGGCGTCTGGCCGGAAACGAGGATCGGGGAGGATGGCTACGTCCTTCTCATCGAATCCCAGCGGATTCTTCTGGCTGCCAACACGGATGCGGGTGTATTCTACGGCCTGCAAACTTTGAAACAACTGGCGAGGGGACGCTCGCACCCGCGCCGCCTTCCGTGCTTGAAGATAGTGGACTGGCCGGCTTTTCGCTACCGCGGCATGCAGGACGACATCAGTCGCGGGCCCGTACCCACCATGGCCTTCATGAAATCCCAGGTGCGCCGCTGTGCAGAGCTGAAATTGAACATGCTTTCGTATTACACCGAGCACGTGGTGGCCACCAAAAGTCACGGCGACTTTGCGCCGGCCGGCGGCGCCCTGTCCATCGACGACTGGCGCGCGCTTTCCGACTACGCAAAAAAATATCATGTTTACCTGATGGGGAATTTTCAGTCTTTCGGCCATTTCGAGAAGATACTGTCCTACCCGCAATACCAGCATCTGGGAGAATCGGGACGTTTGCTGTCGCCGGCCTTTGAAGAAAGCTACCGCTTGCTGGAGGATATTTACGCGGAGATGGCGCCGGCGTTCAACGCGCCTTTTTTCAATGTCAACTCGGACGAGACCTGGGACCTGGGGCGCGGCGCTTCCAAGCACCTGGTGGACAGTCTGGGTGTGGCCGCGGTTTATGCGCAGCACCTGCTGCGGCTGCACGCAATTCTGCGGCAGTACGATAAACGCATGATGATGTGGGGCGATATAGCTCTCAGCCATCCCGAAATGCTGGCGCAGTTTCCGAAGGACATCATCGTCGGCGCCTGGCACTACAGCGCCCTGGATTCGTTTGACTTTATCATCAAACCGGTAAAAGACGCCGGCTTTGATGTGATGATTTCCTGCGGGATTTTGAACTCCCGCCGCATCATGCCGGACTATTTCATGACCGTGGGCAACATCAAGGGGTTCGTGGAAACCGCCGCAAGATATGAGGTGCTGGGAGTTTTGAATACGGTGTGGGACAACGGCGGCTCGGCGCTGTTCGCGCGCGACTGGTACGGCGTGGCCTTTGCCGCGGAAAAGAGCTGGAATGTGGATTCCGGAGCCGATCGCGATTTCGACCGGCGGTTTGACCGGGCTGTGTACGGCGACCCGAATGGTAAAATTTCGCAGACCATCTGGCGGCTGGCCGAACTGACTAACCTCGCGCCCACACAGGAAATGAACGAAAAAGTGTTTTGGAGCAAGCTGGTGCCGGATAGGGGAGAGAAACTCAAGATCAACCTCAATTCCTGGGACGAGGTGCTGAGCATTTGCGAGAAAGCGGAAGCAGCCCTTGCTCAAACCCAACCCACGCGCTTTGCCGCAGACCTGGACTACCTGCGGTTCACCATCGGGCAGTACCGTTTCATGGCGCTGAGCCGGCAGAACACGGTAGAAGCCGCGGAGTCCTACCGCGCCGCCTGCATTCAACAGAAAACCGAACGGGTTCAGGCGCGGGCGAGCGTGCTGCAGGCTCTGGGGGCGGTCAACCGATCGCTTCAGTCGCTCACCGGACTGCGCAATGAGTTTGCCGAGCTGTGGTTGCGGGAAAATCGCGTCTATTCGCTGGATCGTATTCTGGAACGCTACGATGAAAAATGGCAGGCTCTGCAGGATGTGCAGCGCCGTCTCTTAGCTGCGCTGGCCAACTTCGACCAGGGGCAATATTTGCCCCCGCCAAACGAAGTCCGCCTGGACATCGAAAAAGTCAGCGGGCAGTATTTTCAAAGCTGGCTCATGGTGGGGCCGTTCCCCTGTCCGCGACCGGACGGCTACAAAGTGGACCATCTGGCGAGCCTGGGTGGAGAGCGCCAAGCCCGCGGTCAGGTAGCCGGGCAATTCCAGGGTCTGGATGGGCAAACTTACCGTTGGCAGAAGGTCACTTCGCCTAAATACGCCGAAGTGGATCTGGCGCAGTTGTATGAACAAAACACGCTGGCGCTGGCCTATGCTTATGCGCGAATCGAAAGCCCCGGGGAGAAAGCCGTCCGCGCCACACTCGGCAGCAACGACGGCATCAAAGTGATCCTCAACGGCCAGACGATATTCGAATGGCACGGCAAGCGCAATTTGACGGCGGATGAAAACGAGGTCGCGCTGCCTCTGGTCAAGGGGAGAAACCATCTCCTGCTCAAGATCGACCAGGGCAAAGGCGGCTGGGGATTTTCATTTCGGCTGCCGGATGCCGTGATTCGAAATCACGACTACAAATATCGAATAATTGAAAAGTAACGTAGGAAATTGAACACCGATGGACATGGGAAAACAGTGAGTAAAATTGATTCGATAGAAAAGTCAGTGCTAATTTTGTGGCATGGATGAAAAGAATTGAAATAATGCCAAAGATTCGAGTGGTTCCCGGTTAACAAATTGGCGTCAACCTGAGGATTAAATTGACTAATTTTTGTCATATTCATACTTAGTGTCCATCCGTAATCGTCATTCCCGAGTGCTCCCTGCTTAAAACATGCAGGGACAAGCTCATCGGGAATCTCGTGCCTAACGGAACAATGGATTCCCGCTTAAAGATTGCGGGAATGACAAAAAAGGGCTCTTTACGGATGGACACTAATTAGTGATTGACCGAAAAGTCCAAATTTCTTCACCCTGAGCCCTTCGACAAGCTCAGGATAAACTGCGTCGAAGGGTGATAAGCTGTTGTTTTTACGTCATGCTTTCCCGAATTTACTTCGGGACTCAGGCTGAATGTTTCTTCGACTTTATCAACAGAGTCATTTATAGGCAAATATCACTGGATGCCTGCTTTCGCAGGCATGACAGGATGCATAGTATTTTGAATAATGCAGGTAAATTAATTT
The DNA here is from genome assembly GCA_046757025.1 of bacterium. GTDB lineage: Bacteria > Zhuqueibacterota > Zhuqueibacteria > Oceanimicrobiales > Oceanimicrobiaceae > JBHHXN01. The sequence continues at coordinate 32,220 of JBHHXN010000026.1, read as the reverse complement.
TGCAGAAATCATTAAAAACAAAAGTCAGAAAAATGAAAAGCATATTAATCTTAGTTTTGAATTTAATTCTGGTTGTATCCTGTGCACGCAAAAAGGCGGGCGAGTCAGAGCCGATTCCGATCGTGAGAACGGTGGCGGACAAAATCATTCGCGAGACCGCCTTTGACTTCGAACGAGCGCCGCAAAAGACCGTCCTGGGGGTACAGATAGTCGATTTCCAGCAGTTGTTCGGTGAGCAGGCCGCCGGTGTGGGCTATGCCCTGAACCATATTAACAGCGACAACGACACCACCGTGCAGTTTGGATTATCCCACAGTGGGAATTTGAAGATTTGGCTTAACGGTCAGGAAGTCTTTCAGCAAGCCGGCGAGCGTGTGCCGCATTTCACGGAAATCGCATACAATAAAATCGTTTTTCAGGACACGATGACGCTTTCGCTGCAGAAAGGCCAAAACCCGATTCTGGTAAAATGCGTTTCCAATCCGCAGCACTGGGTTTTCTTTCTGCGGCCCACTAAAGCGGACGGGGAGCTGGAGCGTTCGGTGAGATTTTTATCCGATCCGGAGAAAAAATCCGAAGCCTGGCTTTGCACGGGACCGTTTCCCCCACAAGGGGGGGATGCTTTGAAATCTGTTTTTCCGCCAGAGGAAGCCATCAAGCCGTTTTATGTTTTTGGAAATGAAAAATATGTCTGGAGACATTTACCGCACAATTATTTAGCGCAACTGCTCATCAAGCCCGGCAATTCGTATCAAAGGGAATCGTATTTGGAATGGCACTATGCCAACGGCGCCACCATGCTGACTCTGTTGCAATTAGGTGACGCCACAGGTGATAAAAAATACGTTGATTTTGTTGCGCGATTTTGTGAATTTACCCTGGTTAATCAGGATTATTTCAGATGGCAATACGAAACTTTGCATGCCCTTCGGGGAAGCTACCACCGCTTGTTTCGCCGTATCATGCTCGATGACACCGGCGCGCCGGCCCTGCCGTTTCTTGAAATGCAATTGCGCAATCCAGACCAGCGCTACCGTGAATTCATCATGCCCATTGCGGATTACATCAGGCAAGAGCAGGTGCGATTGCCAGACGGCACCTTTTGCCGGCCGGAACCCACGCCCATGACGGTCTGGGCTGACGACCTGTTCATGAGCGTGCCGTTTTTACTTCGGATGGCTAAACTGACCGGAGACGCGCGCTATTTTGACGATGTGGCAAAACAGATCCTTCATTTTAATAGTTATTTGTTTAACCCTGAAAAAGGCCTGTTCAATCATGGCTGGTTTAGTTCCACACAGCAGACTTCGACGGTTTACTGGGGGCGTGCCAACGGCTGGATCGTCTGGGCGGTTTCTGAGGCGTTGCGTCTGCTGCCCGAAACGCATGCGGTATACGACAAGATTAAAACCCTCTTTCAAGAACATCTGGCCGGACTGCTGCGCTACCAGAATGAGCGCGGTATGTGGCACCAGGTGCTGGATCATCCGCAGTCGTACGAGGAAACCTCGTGCACGGCCATGTTTACTTTGGCCATGGCGCGGGGTGTGCGCAACGGCTGGCTGGATGATTCTTACCGTGCGCCTGCGTTAAAAGCCTGGCAGGCCTTGACTCAAAAAATCGCGGCCGACGGCACGGTGCGGGGAATCTGCCGCGGCACCGGCATTGGAGAAGACCTGGAGTTTTATTTTAAACGGCAAACATTTGACCACGATCCCAGAGGCCTGGGCGCAGTCATGACTGCGGGTATGGAAATAGCCAAATTAACTGACTTAAGTAAATAAAATTTTAACATGCAAATCGAAGCACGCCTTTACACCGACAACAGGCTTGTTGTCATCGAGATCGAGAGCGGTTTGATCGTGCAGGTGCGGGAGAAAGCGGATCTTCGCCGTTCTGAAAGTCAGAACCTTCTGGTAGCGCCGGGCCTGGTGGATAACCAGGTCAATGGCTACGCGGGCGTGGATTTCACCGCTCTGGGGTTGACCGTGGAAGCCGTGCGCAAGGTCACGCGCGCGCTCTGGCAGCATGGCGTCACCACCTATCTGCCGACTTTGATTACGGCTGAGAAGGCGCGACTTCAAGAGAATTTTTCAGTTCTGGCAAGGGTGCAGGCTGATCCTGAAATCGGTCTCTCGCTGCCGGGTTTTCATCTGGAAGGCCCGTACATTTCACCGGAGGACGGCTATCGCGGTGCGCACCCAAAAGCCTGGGTGCGGCCGCCGGACTGGCCAGAGTTTTTGGAATTGAATCGTGCCGCACAAAACAAAATTCGGCAAATCACATTGGCGCCGGAACTCCCCGGTGCGTTGGATTTCATACGCAATTGCGTGAAGGCTGGCATCGTGGTGGCAATGGGGCATCATAACGCCTCTGCACAGACCATCCAGAAGGCGGTGGACGCGGGCGTAGTCATCTCCACCCATCTCGGCAACGCCTGTGCAAATCAGATTCATCGCCACAAAAACCCCCTCTGGCCGCAGTTAGCGGAAGACCGACTGCATGCCAGTTTGATTGTGGATGACTGTCACTTGCGACCCGAAGAGGTGCAGGTGTTTTTCAAAGTCAAAGGGCCGCAGCGAATTGTGCTGATCTCCGACGCCACCATGCTGGCCGGCATGCCGGCCGGCGAGTATGAATGGAACGGCCAGAAAATCGAGTTGACTGCAAACGGGATGATTAAATTGCCTGAGCAGAACGTCCAGGCCGGGGCTTCGCTGCCGCTGCACCGCGGTGTGATCAACCTCATGAAGTTTACCCATTGTTCCCTGACCGACGCCATTCATGCGGCGAGTAAAAATCCAGCCGTTTTGAACCGGTTGCCGGACCGGGGGGAAATCAAAACCGGTTTGCGCGCCGACCTGATTCTTTTTACATTAGAAAAAGGGGAAATAAAAATCCACAAAACCATCGTCGCCGGCAGGGTGGTGTATGACGCCCGCAAGCTGCCGGCAGATAAAAGTGACTTAATAAACGAGAATGAGTTATGAGCGATAACAAAAATATCCTGGAGCAATTTCGATTAGACGGCAAGGTGGCCGTGGTGACCGGCGCCAGCCGCGGGCTAGGGCAGGGCATGGCCATCGGCCTGGCAGAGGCCGGCGCCGACATTGTGGCGCTGAGTACCGATGCTCAGAATCTTGAGCAGACGAAGCAGACGATTGCCCGGCTGGGCAGAAGGGTATTGCCTCTGACCTGCGATGTGTCCGATTTCACCCAGATTGAAAACGCGGTTGACAAGTCCATGTCCGAACTTGGCAAAATCGATATTCTGGTGAACAACGCCGGTACTATTCGCCGGGCGCCGGCGCACGAATATTCGGACGAGGATTGGCAGGCGGTTCTGGACACCAATTTGAATGGACTGTTTCATTTTTGCCGGGAAGTCGGTAAAATCATGATCGATCAGAAATGCGGCAAGATCATCAACGTCGCTTCGCTGTTGAGTTTTTCCGGCGGCATCACGGTACCAGCCTACGCCGCCAGCAAAGGCGGGGTGGCGCAGTTGACCAAAGCGTTGGCCAACGAGTGGGCCAAACACAACGTGCAGGTGAACGCCATCGCGCCGGGCTACTTCGAGACCGACAACACCGCCACGCTGCGCCAGGACGAGGTTCGAAATCGGGAAATCACTGCGCGCATTCCCACTGGCCGCTGGGGCAAACCGGCGGACTTGAAAGGCGCCGCGGTTTTTTTGGCTTCCGAGGCTTCGAATTACGTCAACGGACACATCCTGCTGGTGGATGGAGGTTGGATGGCGAGGTAAGTAAATTCCATGATGAAATTAATTAAACGCTGAACGACACTGAATTTCACTGATTATGATTAACCCAAAACTATTGATTTTGCGGGTCATTGCGAGTCCCGATTCTCGGGAAAGCAATCTCACTATTAGGCACGGCATGAGATTCCTTCGGCCAAAAACGCCTTGCAATGACAACTTTATTAATAGTTTTCGTTCAATCACTATATAAAATCGGATTTCACAAACGTTAGATAGAGAATAGTAAGAGGAGGGCATAAAACATGGAATTGGGTTCAAAGTTAGGTGCGATGACGTTAATCCTCCTGATAGTAATTCTGGGCGGCTGCTCGAAATCGCCCGAGGGAAAGCGTGATTTGGCAAAACAATATCCTGAAGCGCTGCAGATGACGGTAAAAAACGCGGTGAATTTGGCACGAAAAGACGCGTTGGTGGCCATGGGGATTGAAGAAATTAAAACGAATTTTCCGCAGTTTAATCCTGCCGCATTTGTGGTGCTTGATGCAGGAAAGGAGCTGGCCAGTCAGGCGGACGATTTAGACGGCGACGGCGCCTTGGATCAGATCACCTTTGTGGCTGATTTTACAACCAACGAAAGCAAGGCTGTCACGGTACGGTATGCAACCTCAGGTGAAAAAAAGCGCGACTATCTCAGACGCACGCAAGCCGAGCTTTCGCACAAATTCGGCGGCAAGTGGATGGAGCGCAAGTACGAAGGCGGTCAATTCCAGAACGTGGATTTGCTGCGGGTACCGCCTGAGCACACTGACCACAGCCTTTTTTTTCGATACGAAGGCCCGGGCTGGGAGTCCGACAAAGTGGGCTATCGCTTTTATCTCGACTGGCGCAACGCCATCGATATTTTCGGCAAAAAAACATCGCAGATGGTGTTACAGGATGTGGGGCAGGACGGATTCGACTCCTACCATGAAATGGCAGACTGGGGCATGGATATTTTGAAAGTTGGAGAATCTTTAGGCATCGGTTCCATCGGTATGTGGCACCACGGCAAAGTCTATCGGGTTTCTGAAACCGATGGCAGCACCTGCAGAATCTCCGCGAACGGGCCGGTTTTTTCATCTATTCAAACCAGATATTTCGGTTGGAAAGTGGGGTCAAAGAAATTCGATCTGACTTCAAATTTGTCCATTACCGCTGGCAGCCGGTTAACCCGGCATGAAGTGGTCATCTCAGGCGAGGCCGACAATCTTTGTACGGGACTGGTCAAACATAAGGACACGGAAGTTTTGCAATCGGCAGAAGCCGGCAGCGACTGGGCTTATTTTGCCAATTTCGGAAAACAGAGTCTCGCCGGGGATAATTTGGGCATGGCGATTCTGTACCGGCGATCCGAGCTGATTCAGATGACAGAAGATGAATTGAGTCATGTCCTGGTTTTGAAACCGCAAAACGGCAAATTGACTTACTACTTTCTGGCGGCCTGGGAACAGGAACCGGACGGCCTTCGCACGCAGGTCGAATTCCAGGAGTTTCTTGATAAAACCGTAACGGCGTTAAACATGCCCGTTGCCATAAAAAACTATTAGTTTGTTTCTCGAATTGGAAAAGGAGTTAAAACATGCAGTTAAAATATTTACCGGACAAAATTAGATACCAGCGCATGACTTCAGAAGAGCTGCGGCAGGCGTTTTTGGTCGAGGAGCTTTTTGCGAGCGGAAAAGTGCAATTGTGCTATGTGGACGTGGATCGCGCCATTGTGGGCACAACCGTGCCCACCAGCAACAAACTCACTCTGCCAGCGGAAAAAGCCCTGGCCGCCGATTATTTTGCTCAGCGCCGCGAAATCGGGGTCATCAACATTGGCAAGGCCGGAACCGTGACCGTGGACGGACAGGATTTTAACCTGGCCAACCGCGACAGTCTTTACATTGGACGCGGCAGCAAACAAATCGAATTTACGAGTTTAAACGAATCAAATCCGGCTCAATTCTACTTGTTGAGTTTTCCAGCTCACAAAACGTTTCCAGCAAAACTGATCACCCGAGAGCAGGCCAACAGAGTGCCGCTGGGTTCGGATGCGGAAGCCAACAAACGGACCATTTTCCAGTCAATATGTCCGGGCGTGGTGGAAAGCTGTCAGGTGGTGATGGGATTTACCGAGCTGGCCGAGGGCAGTGTCTGGAATACCATGCCGGCGCATTCGCATGCCCGGCGCTCGGAAATCTACATGTATTTTGATCTGGAGGAAAATGCGCGCGTGTTTCATTTGATGGGGGAGCCGGCGGAAACCCGGCACCTGGTGATGCAAAATCACCAGGCCGTGGTTTCGCCGAGCTGGTCCATTCACGCCGGCGCCGGCACCAGCAACTACGCGTTCATCTGGGGCATGGGTGGCGAGAACCAGGAATTCACCGACATGGATGGGGTAGAAATGAAGGCTTTGAAATGAGAAATATATCGAGGGTACGGATTTTAACTGGTCAGTGATAATTACAACCTGAAGAGTCTATGCGAAACGTTGAACACTGGGGCGCTGTCATTTTGGAAAAATCTTTTTGATTGGACGAAAAGTGCTGTTTACTAAAAAAATGCTTCCAGCTTGTCCCGCAAGGCGGGGAATGACAATTTTGACATCCTTGGTATTAGTTGATTTGTCTCTTTTTCACACAGAGTCTGAAAGTTGTACATCCGGTGCAGCAAATCTCTTTAAAATTAAAAAATACTCGACACAGAATCCAATGAAATGAGAGGGAACCGATGCATTTACCTAAAAGAATTATTTTAACTTTATTAGTTTTAGCTGCAGGTCTTTATCTTATCGCTGGCTGCGGGCCTAAAAGTGAGGTGGTCACCTTAAAACTGGCGCATGGATTGGCCGCATCTCATCCGGTACACCAGGCAATGGAATTTATGGCCGCGAAGGCGCTGGAAAAAAGCGACTCCACGCTGGTCATCGAAATCTATCCCAATGAGCAGCTCGGCAACGAAAAAGAGTGTCTGGAAAAATTGCAATTGGGCGCCATCGCCATGACCAAAGTCTCCAGCAGCATGCTGGAAAGTTTTTTAGAGGAGTACAAAGTTTATGCGCTACCCTATTTGTTTAATAATGAGGACCACCGCTGGCGGGTTCTGAATGGCGACATCGGTAAGAAGATACTGGCTGCCGGCGAAAGCTTGAAACTCAAAGGATTGGTTTACTACGACGCCGGCGCGCGCAGCTTTTACACCGTCAAGAAACCGATTCTGCATCCGGATGATCTGTCGGGCTTAAAAATTCGCACCCAGCAGAGTCCCATGGCCATGAAAATGGTAGAAGCTCTGGGAGGCTCTCCCACGCCCATTTCCTGGGGTGAGCTGTACACCTCTTTGCAGCAGGGCGTGGTGGACGGCGCCGAAAACAACCAACCCAGCCTGTTCACTTCCAATCATTATGAAGTGTGCAAATATTACAGTCTGGACGAGCACACCAGCGTGCCGGATGTGGTGGTTATCAACACCGCGGTCTGGAACCAGCTTTCCGAGCGGCATAAAAACGCGCTGATGGCAGCGGCTGAGGAATCGGTGGCGTATCAACGACAGCTTTGGAAAGCGTTTGTGCATGAAAGCATGGAGAAAATGACTGCGGCGGGCTTGCGGGTGTTTCATCCGGACAAGGCGCCTTTCGAGACTCTGGCGAAACAATTGTGGCAGGAATTTGACGGCACCGTCGTCGGGGATTTGGCACGCGAAATTCAGGCGGAGCAGTAGATTTGTTCAGGTCGATGAAAAGGGGGCTGGATCGCGCGCTGGAATTTTTAACCGCGTTTGTCATGGGTGTGCTGGTTCTGGATGTGACCTGGCAGGTGGTCACGCGATTTATCCTGAAAAATCCCAGCAGTTGGACCGAGGAGTTGGCCACGTATCTGCTGATCTGGGTGGGACTGCTCGGTTCGGCCGTGGCCCTGAACCGCCGGGTACATCTTGGTATCGACTATTTTGTTGGGAAATTGTCTGAGAAAAAGCGTCTGGTGAGCGAAGTTTTTGTTTTTACCTGTATTATTGTTTTTGCGGTTTCGGTTCTTCTTGTGGGAGGAACTCAATTGGTTGCGGAAACCTTTCAGCTTGGCCAGACCGCACCGGCGACGGGTTTAAAATTGGGATTCGTTTATCTGGCGGTGCCTATTGCGGGTTTTTTTATCGCCATGTACGGTTTGGAGTTTCTTGTTGAGACTATTTTGAAAATGAATAGATTGAGTCGTACTTAATTCAATGGTCCTTCTGAGGCGCGTAGCGACTCGGGTAACCATCGCCGGTATCTCGCCGGGATAGTGTCATTCTGAGGAACGCAGTGACGAAGAATCTCCTGCCACCTGACTTGCGAAAATGAAAGAAGAGGTGTTTCGTGCAGTGGGTTAGTTTTCTGAACAAATCGACTCCGTAGGCAGGGCTTCTTCGTTCAGAATGACCATAATGGCTGCTCGGTTTCAATAGTGAATGTCTGTGCACTAAATAGAATTCGATATTAAATTGTATGGTGATTTTATTCAACTTCAAACAACGAACAAATAGTCGTGTAATAAAGGAAAACTGACATGGATTGGCCGACTCTGGTTCTGATTTTAAGCTTTGTGATTTTATTGATGCTCAATGTACCCATCGCGTTTGCCATCGGCATCTCAACTTTATTAACCGTGCTCACCATAGGCGGCATCCCCGCCATGAAAACGGTGGCGCACACCATGGCTACCGGCATCGATAGCTTCACGCTGTTGGCCATTCCTTTTTTCATCCTCGCCGGCCAGTTGATGGGCCGCGGCGGCATTGCCCGCCGGCTCATCGATTTTGCCAACGTCCTGGTGGGCCGGTTTCGAGGAGGACTTTCTTACGTGAACATTTTGACCTGCATGCTATTTGGATCGATTTCTGGTTCGGCTGTGGCCGCGGTTTCCAGTGTCGGCGGCTTCATGATTCCGCTGATGAACAAAGAAGGCTACCACCGTGATTTTAATGCTTCCATCAGCATCACCGCCGCCACCACCGGCCTGTTGATTCCTCCCAGTAACGTCATGATCGTGTATGCCCTGGCCACGGGGGGCGTGGTTTCCATCGCCGCTATTTTTCTGGCGGGTTTTATTCCGGGCATCCTCATGGGTCTGGGGTTGATGGTGGTTAGCGGCGTCACCTCGGTAAAACGCAATTACGGCAAAGGCGTGACTTTTGGACTTAAAGAAGGGCTGGTGAAATTCCTGGTGGCCCTGCCGCCGTTGTTTCTGGTGGTGCTGGTTTTGGGAGGCATTTTGGCGGGTTACTTTACCGCCACCGAGGCCTCGGCCATTGCAGTCTTGTATGCCTTTGTACTTTCGGTTTTCGTTTATCGGGAAGTGCAGCTCAAAGAAATTCCGCAAATTCTTTTGCAGTGTGGCATAACTACGGCGGTGGTGATGCTGCTCATCGGTACCTCTATGGCCATGTCCTGGGCCATGGCTTTCGAGAATATTCCCCAGGATATCAGTGCGGTATTGCTGAGTTTAACCGACAATAAAATACTCATTCTCCTCATCATTAATGTGCTGTTGTTGTTTGTGGGCACTTTCATGGACATGACGCCGGCGGTGCTCATTTTTACGCCGATTTTTCTACCCATCGTGCAAGGGCTTGGTGTGCACCCGATTCACTTTGGCATCTTGATGATCATGAATCTGTGCATCGGTCTGTGTACACCGCCGGTGGGATCCTGCCTGTTTGTAGGCTGCGGTATTGCCCACACCACCATTACCAATATCGTTCGGCATCTGCTGCCGTTTTTCTTTGCCATGATTGTGGTGCTGCTAATTGTCACTTACATGCCGGTTCTGAGTTTAATTATTCCGAGAATATTTGGATTTTAAAAATGAAAGGTAAGGATGAATAAAATGAGACCTTTAAAAGAATTTATTTTAGACAAATTAAAAGTTGAAATTCACCCGAATCGTGCACAAATGGGAAAAGCCGCGGCCGAGGCGGTGGCGAACCGAATACGATTTCTGTCCAAAAGTAAAGAAAATGTTCGCATGGTGTTTGCCGCCGCGCCATCCCAGAATGACATTCTGGCGGCTCTGTCTCAAACGCCGGAAATAGACTGGGCCAGAATCACGGCTTTTCACATGGACGAATATCTTGGTTTGCCCGCTAATGTGTCACAGCTTTTTGGGCATTATCTAAGGCAGCATATTTTCGAGAAAGTGTCCATGCGAAATGTCTATTTCATCAATCCCGAACCCACAGATGTTCAGGCCGAATGTGAACGATACAGCGATCTCATTGGAGAAGCGCCCATCGACATCGTTTGCATGGGAATCGGCGAGAACGGGCACATCGCCTTCAACGATCCGCCAGTGGCGAATTTCAACGATACTGCGACAGTAAAAGTAGTGGAATTGGATAAGGTTTGCCGGCAACAGCAGGTAAATGATGGCTGTTTTCCTACGCTGGCCGATGTGCCAGAGCAAGCGATAACCTTGACCGTGCCGGCTTTGATGTCTGCAGATGCCGTATTTGTGGTAGTGCCCGGTCCCACGAAAACCGAAGCCGTGTACCGGACGCTGAAAGGTCCCATCGCGACTTCCTGTCCGGCTTCCATCACCCGGCTGCATGATGACTGCCGCCTGTTTCTCGATAAAGATTCCGCTGCCAAAATTTATTCGGAATTTTAATTGAGGTGGGAATAGAACATTCGACGATGAATTTGGCTGTTCATTTTAGTAATGGGATATTTGAATGTCTTTGAACAAGTAAAGAATCTTCAGTGTTCAGAAGAGATTGGAAGACGGAACGAATTCGCTGTTTATATTGTTGAGAACTACAGAGATAAGCCATGAGTGTTCATTTTTTAAGGAATTGACAAATTGAATCAATGATAGTTTTCATCTATCAGGAGAGGTGTTTAAGATGTTTGTTGAAGAACTTTTTTCCGTTCGGGGGAAAATTGCGGTAGTCATCGGCGGCGGCGGCGTGCTTGGCGGCGCTCTGACCGAAGGTTTTGCCCGGGCCGGCGCCAAAGTAGCGGTCTTGAGCCACACACGAGAAAAGGCTGAGAAACAGGCGAGCCGCATCAAAGAAGCGGTGGCAGGCGAGGCCCTGGCCATTCAGGTGGACGCCAGTCAGAAAAATGATTTGCTACGTGCAAGGGACCAGATTCTCGCTGAGTGGCAGGGCATCGACGTGCTCATCAACGCTGCGGGTATCAATTCATCCACGGCCTTTTTTGACATTTCAGAAGAAGAGTGGAACCACATTTTGGAGGTGAATTTAAAGAGTATTTTCCTGGCCTGTCAGATTTTCGGTGAAACGTTGGTGCAGCAGGGTAGAGGCGGCAGCATCGTCAATCTTTCATCGACATCTTCTGGGCCGCCGCTGTCCAAAGTGTTTACGTACAGCATATCGAAAGCCGGCGTTAACAATCTCACGCAGTTTCTGGCCCGGGAATGGGCGCCGTATAAAATTCGAGTAAACGCTATTACGCCGGGATTTTTTCCTGCCGAGCAAAATCGTAAAATCCTGTCGAAAGAACGAACCGAAGCCATTTTCGCACACACGCCCATGCACCGCTTTGGCCGGCCAGAGGAATTGGTGGGCGCAGCGATCTGGTTGGCTGCGGAAAAAGCATCCTCTTTTGTGACGGGGGCTATTATCCGCGTGGACGGCGGTTTTTCGGCTATGACAATTTAGAACAAAGTAATAGATTGAAACCTGAATTAGAATATTTAATACGGAAGGACACTGAAAGACACTGAAAAATACACCTGCATGATTCCTAGCGCGGCGGAGCCGCAAATGTTTAAATGACTTGCTTTGTTGTGGTCCAAACCATGGTGCTATTATCAGCCGTCATTAAGCCTCGCTGTCATTGACAGAGGTGAATTATTGCTGCTGTCTAAAATGACGCCAAAGGCAAATGACCTGATGACTTTATGACGGGTCGTGTCATTCACTTCGCGTCATTTAGCCATTTTCTTGTAAAAAAATGCAAAAGTTCAGAAGTAATACTATAAAATTTAACCGCAAAGACGCTAAGCCGTTAAGAATATAATAGATATGCATGACTTGTATTTTAAACTGAGTTTTATAACAAATATTTTTTTCAATTATTTTTCTGTTTAAATTCCAGGCTTTAAATTTTGTCTTTTTAATGCCTTCACATGTTTTATGCGCTTCAGGTGGAAGGACTAATTTAAGATGATTCTTTAATTCAGTGTTATTCAGTGTCTTTCGGTGTTGGAAGGGACTTTTCAATTTTAAACATAGGAGAATGAAGTATGCAAAAACAAGACATCGGCCTGATCGGGCTGGCAGTTATGGGAGAGAACCTGGTATTGAATATGGAAAGTCACGGTTTCACAGTGGCTGTGTACAATCGCACCACCAGCAAAGTCGATAATTTCATCAATGGCCGAGCGAAAGGCAGGCAAATCAAGGGCTGCCACAGTATTCAGGAGTTGGCGGACAGTCTGCAAAAACCGCGTAAAGTGATGCTCATGGTCAAAGCCGGCAAACCCGTGGACGATTTTATCGAGCTGCTTTTACCGTACATGGAGCCGGGCGATATCATCATCGACGGCGGCAACAGTCACTTTCCCGATTCTATTCGCAGGACCAAATATCTCGAGGAAAAGGGCTTTTTATTCATCGGCACGGGAGTATCGGGAGGGGAAGAAGGCGCCCTGACCGGGCCGTCGATCATGCCCGGCGGCTCCGAAGAGGCCTGGCCACACGTCAAACCGATCTTTCAGGCCATCGCCGCGAAAGTGGATGATGGCACGCCTTGCTGTGAATGGGTGGGCAGCGATGGCGCCGGCCATTTTGTGAAAATGGTGCACAACGGCATCGAATATGGCGACATGCAGATGATCAGCGAAGCGTACGCTTTGATGGAAAAAGGCCTGGGCCTGACCCCGGACGACCTGTACCGGGTTTTTGCCGACTGGAACGAGGGCGTGCTCAACAGCTATTTAATTGAAATTACCCGCGACATCATGGCCAAAAAAGATGACGAAACAGGTAAACCCATGCTCCACCTGATTCTGGATACGGCCGGCCAGAAAGGCACAGGCAAGTGGACCAGTCAGGCGGCGCTGGATCTGGGCATTCCCGCACAGACTGTGGCCGAGGCGGTATTTGCCAGAGCTATGAGCGCATTAAAAGAGGAACGCGTGCAGGCGGCTCGGGTGTTGCACGGGCCGGAGACAAAATTCAGCGGCGACCGCAAAAAAACGGTGGAGATGATTCGTCAGGCACTGTACGCTTCCAAAATCTGTTCTTACGCTCAGGGGTTTCAACTCATGCGTGCAGCCGCAAATGAATATCAGTGGCGGTTGAATTTTGGCGATGTCGCTTTGATGTGGCGCGGTGGCTGCATTATTCGCGCCCAATTTCTGGGTAATATTAAAGAAGCGTTTGATCGGCAGCCGGATTTACCGAATCTGCTTCTGAGTAGTTATTTTAAAGATGCGGTGGAGAAGAATCAGCAAGCCTGGCGAAGGGTGGTGGCGCTGGCGGTTGAGTCCGGCATCCCGGTACCGGCGTTTAGCAGCGCCCTGGCCTATTATGATAGCTATCGCAGTGAAACCTTGCCCGCAAATTTGCTGCAGGCTCAACGCGATTATTTTGGCGCGCATACGTACGAGCGAGTGGACAAACCGCGTGGTCAGTTTTTTCATACCAACTGGACCGGCAGAGGGGGCGCCACTTCTTCCACCACGTACAATGTGTGACGAATGCTTTCTGATGAATAAAAGAAACAATGGCTTTCTGGTCGGGTTAATGTAAATTGAAAATAAATTAAATCAAAAAAATGGTCATCGGAAAAGGCGCCGCAGATAAAATTTTAACAGATGCGGAAATTATTGAAATATGTGAACAGGCATTTTCGCGAAACGATTTCGATGCGAGGCGTATTCTGGTCGTTCTGCCGGACCACACCCGCACCGCACCGGTGGATAAAATGTTTCGAGTGGTGCACAAGTTGTTGGCAAAGCGGTCAAAAAAGTTGGACTTTGTCATCGCCCTGGGCACGCATCCACCCATGAGCGAGGCGCGCATCAACCAGCATCTTGGCATCAGCCAGCGCGAACGTTCGACTCAATTTGCCAACAGCCGAATATTTAACCACCAGTGGGACGCCCCGGACCAGCTCCGTCCTGTGGGCGCCATTTCTGAAGACGAAGTGGCGCACCTCTCCAACGGCCTCATGCGGCAAGCTGTGGAAATTAAAATCAACAAGCTGGTTTTCGACTACGACCTGCTGCTGGTGGTGGGCCCGACTTTTCCTCATGAAGTGGTGGGCTTTTCTGGCGGCAACAAATACTTTTTCCCCGGATTGGCCGGCCCGGAAATTATTCACATGTTTCACTGGCTGGGCGCGTTGATCACCAGTCCCGCAATCATCGGGGTGAAACACACGCCGGTGCGCAAGGTGGTAGATAAGGCCGCCTCTTTTCTGCCCATGCCCCGCTGGTGTCTCAGTTTGGTAGTAAAAGGAAGTGATCTTGCGGGACTCTTTTTCGGGTCGCCGGAAGAAGCTTGGTCCGCCGCAGCGGATCTTTCCAGGAACCTGCACATCGTTTACAAAGAACGGCCCTTTCAGAAAGTGCTTTCCTGTGCGCCAACCATGTACGAAGACCTCTGGACCGGCGGCAAGTGTGTTTACAAATTGGAGCCGGTGGTGGCCGATGGCGGTGAGTTGATCGTCTATGCGCCGCACATTCGGGAAATCTCGGTTACGCATGGCGCTGTGATCGAAAAAATTGGCTACCATTGCCGGGATTATTTTATCATGCAACCCGAAAAATTTACGGACATTCCCCGTGGGGTCATGGCGCATTCCACGCATGTGAAGGGAATCGGCCGTTTCGAAAACGGCAGAGAAGAGCCGCGTATTGAAGTGGTCTTGGCCACACAAATTACGCCAGACCTCTGCAAAAGAATACATCTTGGTTATCGAGATCCCGACACGATTGATATTGAAGGCTGGCGAGATCGAGAGCAGGAAGGCATCCTGTGCGTTTCAAAAGCGGGCGAAATGCTTTACCGCCTGCAAAATGATCCGTTTCATAAAACGAAAAATGAGGAGGAATGAAGAAAGCATGTCCGATCCACAAGCAGAATTACGAAATCTACAACCAAAACATGACTTTTTGATAGCCATCGATTCCGACGGTTGTGTGTTTGATTCCATGGAGATCAAGCACAAAGAATGCTTTATCCCGAATATTATTAAACACTGGCAATTGCAGCCTATTTCAAAATATGCCCGCGCCGCGGCCGAATTTGTGAATCTCTATTCGAAATGGCGCGGAACTAATCGCTTTCCCGCGCTCATCAAAACGTTTGATTTGCTGGAAGAGTGGCCGGAAGTACAAAAGCGCTCCGCAACCGTCCCTCGAGCTCAACCTCTGCGCGATTGGATTCAGCGGGAATCCAAACTCGGCAATCCAGCTCTGAAAGCCGAAATGGAAAGGACCGGCGATGCCGTACTAACCCAAACGCTGCAGTGGAGTGAGGCGGTGAATGCGGCGGTGGCTGATCTGGTGCACGGTGTGCCGCCGTTTCCTTTTGTGCGAGAATGCCTGGAGAAATTTTCTCAGAATGCTGACATTCTGGTTTGTTCCGCTACGCCTATGGAAGCCCTGCGCCGGGAGTGGCAGGAGCATGATATCACTCAATTTACCCGTCTCATCGCAGGCCAGGAAATGGGAAGTAAAAAAGAACATATTCAACTGGCAGCGGAGGGAAAGTACGCTAAAGAGCGCGTGTTGATGATCGGCGACGCCCCCGGCGACTTGAAAGCCGCGCGCGCAAACGGCGCCTGGTTTTATCCAGTCAATCCCGGTGCGGAAGAGGATTCATGGGAACGTCTGTTAAACGAAGGGGCGGACAAATTTTTAAATGGAAAATATGATACGGATTATGAAGGCAACTTGATAACGGAATTTGAAAAAAGGTTGCCAGAAATTCCGCCATGGAAATCATGAAAAATAAATCGTAAGGAGAGTTTGAAATGCCATTAAAAATTAAAGCGAAAAATGAGTGTGAACTTGATTTGCTGTCGTTGGGTGAATGCATGATTCGATTGAGTCCCCCCGGGCATCAACGCATCGAGTTAACTCCTTATTTTGAGGCTTACGCCGGCGGCGGCGAATACAACGTGGCGTACGCCCTTTCGCGTTACGGTTTGCGCACGGGCTGGATTTCACGGCTGGTGGACAATCCGCTGGGCCGGTTCATTCAAAATCACGCTCGGGCGAGCGGCATGGATCTGAGTGAAGTGGTCTGGGCGCCGTACGATGGCGTGGGCAAAGCCGATCGCATCGGTTTGAATTTCACCGAAGTGGGGATGGGAGTGCGCGCCAGCGTCACCATGTACGACCGTGGACATTCCGCCGCCGCGAATATGAAGCCCGGAGAAATAGATTGGCAGCGAATTTTTACCGAGCGCGGGGTGCGGTGGTTTCACCTCGGGGGTATTTTTACTGCTTTGAGCGACGGCTGTGCTGAAGTGGCCAGAGAAGCCATGCAGGCAGCGCATCAGGCCGGCACCGTGGTCAGTTATGATTTGAATTTCCGCAGCAAATTGTGGAGCAGCGAAAAGGCCATTCAGACCACCAAACAACTGGCGCCGTACATCAACGTGTTGATCGGCAATGAAGAGGATTTTCAAAAAGTGCTGGGATTTGAAGTAAAAGGCACCGATGAGAGCTTCAAAGCGCTGCCGGTGGAAAATTACAAAAGGATGGTGTCGGAAGTCGTGCAAACGTATCCGAATATTCAAGCCGTGGGCACAACCTTGCGCGAGGTAGTGAGCGGATTGCGGAACAACTGGTCGGCCATTCTTTTTTATGACGGCCAGTTTTACGAGTCGGTGCGCTACGAAAATCTGGAAATCGAGGATCGGGTGGGCGGCGGCGATGGCTTTTGCAGCGGCATGATTTACGGTTTCGTAAATGGTATGACGCCGCAGGAATGCGCGAATCTCGGGGCCGCACACGGTGCGTTGCTGCAAAGCACCCGCGGCGATACCAGCATGGTTACCTTCGATGAAGTGAGGCATGTCATGAAGGGCGGGTCCGCCCGAATCAAAAGATGAAGCTGTCAGAGAAAATCACTTACTTGTGAGGTCAGAAAAACCATGCAACGGGATAAAATAGTGCAATCTTTGCTCGACAGCGGAGCGGTTGCAGTCATTCGGATGAGCGACTCTGAGAAGCTCATGCGGGTGGCCGAGGCCATTCATGCCGGCGGCATTTCCGCCCTTGAAATCACCATGACCACGCCCAATGCCCTGGAGGCCATCGAGGAATTGGCCCGGGCTATGGGTGAGATTGTTTTGGTGGGCGTGGGCTCGGTGCTGAACGCAGACACCGCCCGCCAGGCCATCGACGCCGGGGCGCAATTTGTGGTGAGTCCCATTTTCAAACCGGCCATCATTCAGGCGGCACACGCTCAGGAGGTGCCCGCTCTGCCCGGGGCTTTCTCTCCCACGGAAATTCAACTGGCGCATGAAGCGGGAGCGGATATCGTCAAAGTCTTTCCCGCGGATGTACTGGGTATGGCGTTCTTTAAGGCGGTGAAAGCCCCGCTGCCGCATCTGAAACTGATGCCGACCGGCGGCGTTTCCCTGACCAATGCCGGTGACTGGCTGCGGGCCGGCGCTTGTGCCGTGGGCGTGGGCAGCGCCTTGCTGGATAAACAGGCCATTCAGGAGGAGAATTATTCTTTGCTCACTGAAAATGCGAAAATGCTGAATCGAAGTATTTCTGCGGCGCGAGAGCTTAAATGACCCGATTTATTGCTCCATACAGTTGCTGAATATACTTAATCTTATTAATGAAAATTTAACTTGACAAGCCTTCCTTAATTTTGCATATTGTAATTAGTGTCGGTAACAATATTTAGAATATTTCGGTGGCAACCGCTAATCCGGAAAGATTTATGTCCCCTTTTCCACTGATTTAAAAATCAAAGCACGACGGGCTGTGTATTCTCTTGAACTACGTTGCCCTGAAATGGGAACCTATTTCATCGTTAAATTATTTAATTACTGGAATCTGAAATCTGCGATTTTAACTTGAGCAGACGGATCTTTGGCGTGATTTTTAAACCGTCGGTGTTCACGCTTTAGCGTGTTCCTTTCTAACAATCCAAGCAAGCTGAAGTTTGAACACCAATAAAATCGCGGATGATGAATCGCTTGTAATCAACTGTATTTAAGACTCTTAGAATAAAATTAAAACCAATAAAATTTAGCGAGACTTATTGTGTTAAGAATTGGACTGGGGCTCAGGCCTGATCTGATCAATTCGCTCAATGCCTTGAGTGAAGTACCTCTGCAATATAAAAACAGAAAAGAGGCTCTGAAGAGAATCTGTGAAATCAGTAAGGATGCTTTGGATTCTTATGCTTGCACCCTCACATTTGTGGATATTGAAAACAAATATCTTACGCAAGTCGCCTGTGTTGGTTTCGACGAGGAGTATGAGAAACGGGTTTCAGGGAAAAAAATAAAGCTGGGTTTAGAAAAAAATGGAGAAATTCTGGATTTTGAAAAATTTGCAATAAATGATACAATCGTTATCAATAAATTAAAGAAAAATGGACAGGGAGTGGCGAATCCTAGGGTCGCCAAAAAATATAATTTGGATTCTGTTTTAAGCTGTCCATTGATGTCAAATGATCGGCTAATCGGACGATTGAATCATTTTTCACCTGAATCAAACTGGTTCACCGGCAATGATAAAAAACTTTTGCAGATTTTTGCTCATCAGGCAGTCATCACCATCGAAAGATTTGAGCACTATCGCTTGCTTGAACGATCCTCGAGCATTTTAAACGCCATTTCACAAAATCTACTTTTGAGTTCTCCACGAGATTTTCTTCAGCAAGTTTCAAATAAGGCCTGTGAATTACTGGATGTGCCAATTTGCATCGTATGGAAGTTAGATGAGAAGCAGGAGAAATTAAAGATCGTATCGGCTACAGGCAATGTAGATGCAAATTTCAAAAGGATAGAGCTCGATTTAAATGCCTCCGGTGTTCAGCAACACTTAAAAAAGAAGGTATCTTATCTGGCCGATGTTACCAAAGACAATCCTAATTATGGGCATGGTAAAGAAGCAAAAGAAAGAGGCTGGGTTTCGTTGCTAAGCGCGCCGATGCGGGTGGCCACCAAACTCATCGGCATGCTGGATGTTTATACTAAAACCAAACGATACTTCAAAGAATGGGAAAAGGAGGTCTTTTGTTCGTTTGCCAACTATGCGGCTTTGTCGATTCAAAAGGCCGAGGATATCACCAGTCGCAAACGGCTTGAAAAGCTCAATGAAATCATGCAGGAAATGTCCGAGGTGCGCCAAACCGATAAACTTTTGGAGTTGTTGCTCGACAGAGGCCTGGAACTCATCGGATGCAAAAGAGGCTGGATCAGCACCTTAGATTTTAAGACCAATCAATTGAATATCTTAGCCCATCGAGATAATCCACCGAATTTACGCACATTAAATATTGAGCTGGGAATTACCGGCAAAACGCTTCGGGAAGAGCAGCCCATTAAAGTAGATAATGTCAAAAGCCCCGAGTGGAAAGAAATATATGAAGAATTTTGGCCCGACACGCGTTCCGAATTAGCGGTCCCCATCTTGATCAACAAAGCGGAGGTGCGCGTCGGTACGGAAATTAAATACGGCACCAAAACGATTGGCGTGTTCAATATTGAAAGTACCACGGAGCGGGCATTTTCACAAGCCGATGTGGACATACTCTGGTCACTTACCCGCCATGCCGCCATCCGTATTGAAAGATTGGAATTTGATCGTAAGTTAACTAAATTAGCTCAAATTCAAAAGGAAATTGTTGGCAAGCAGGATTGGGATGATATCTTTGAAATCGTTCAAAAAGCGATTACCGATACCCTTGGCTATGAGTATGTCAATATCTCCTTGGTGAATTCAGAGCTCAATTGCATTAAGTCGGAATACGTTTTCGGATTTCCCAAGAACCAGGTAGAAGCATTTAAAAAATTAGCCGATCATCCACTGGATAGCGATAATATTCAGGCCGATATCGTTCGAACCCGAAACATTGAAGTGCCCGCGAATGATGATAAACGATTCGATCCCAAAATACAAAAACGCTTTAACCGCGACCAGTTGTTGCGGGTATTTATTCCCATGCTCGACTCTTCGAATGAGCAAGTGATTGGAACGGTTGAAGCGGGTTATCAGAGAAACAGCCGGGAATTTATTTACGAGCAGGATATTCAAATTTTACAGGGTTTTGTCGATTATACGGTTATGGCTTTAAAGCAAAGGCAACGCGGACTCATAGATCGAATCAGTCATGAGTTCAGGGCTGCGATTGTCGGAATCAGGAGTAATGCCAGTTTTCTGCAAAGACGCATCAATGATTTGGAAACGGCTTTGATTCGTCTAAAATTTGATGATATTCTCACTGATTGCGAGTTACTTTTGCATCAAGTCAAGGATTTGGAATACGCCCTCGGCAGACCTTCGCCCATTTCCAAATTTGAAAAAACGCTCGTATTCCGGGATGTGATTATCAAAACTATTAATCAGTTAAAGCCAATTGTTTTACACGATGGATTTGATGCGTCAAATATTTTGATCAACCCGGCAGATATCCGCAAAATTGATATATTATATATTGACAAAGCGAAATTCAATCAGGTTATTTATAATTTACTGATTAATTCTATTAAATACGCGGAGAGGGAGCCGTCGAAGTTTAAAATTGAAATTTATGCGGAATTAACTAAAAATTCTATTGTTATTAAGTTCAGAGATTGGGGGATAGGCATACGAAAAGGATTGGAAAAGAAAATTTTTGAAAGTGGGTTTCGTTCTCCAGAAGCTAAAAGCAAAAACGTGGCTGGTTCGGGATTGGGACTCACCATTTCCAGAAAAATTATGAGAGAATTTGGTGGAGATTTGGTCCTTACTAATAATAGTAAACCAACGGAATTTCAGGTAATAATACCCAAGAGACTGAAGGAGGTTCCTCATGATACTCTTCCTTGATGATGAAAAAAGGGAGATGGATAGTTACGCTAAAGAGCTGGAGTTGTGCGGTTATAAAGTAGTTTTTCAAAAAAATGTGGATGAAGCCTGGCACTTTTTTGAGAATAACGTAGATGGCATTGATCTTCTCATTTTAGATATCATGATGCCGCCCGGGTCGATTTTTAAAAAGGTGGATACACGTGAAGGATTGCGGACGGGTGTGCATTTTTTTGAAAGAATAAGAAAAGCTGCTCCCGATTTACCTGTGATCATTCTGACTAATGTTTCTGATTACCAGTTGCTGCAACGATTTCGTAAAGAAGACAATTGTAACTTTTTCAGAAAAGAAGATTATTTACCTTTTGAATTGGCTGAAGAAGTGGAAAAGATTCTAAAGTGAACAATAATAAATAATAAGGATGGATGCCATGATAAATGGCGAAGATATCGTCGATTTTTATTTACAAAATTTAAAAAACTTGCTTTCAGAAACCAAAAAGAGTATCGTTCCCAAAAAACGACAACAATTTGAACTCGCTGTCGCAATGGTTTTAAGAGAGTGTTTGATAGAGTTAAGCAAAGAAGCTTATAGTTGTAGTAATGGAGGGTGGCCCAAAATCAAAAAAAAATGGCATGAGCGAGTGACTATTTCTGAAAATATGGAAAGAAGACTGACGCTATTTTCTCCGAAAACTGAACAAAATCTCAGAACGACGCTCTGGTGGATGGCCGAACAGGGGGAAGAAGAAGATTTAGAGTTGATAAAGAAACTCAAAATTAACCCCCCCTATTCTTCTAAAGAGATACAACGTCTGCTTAAAATCGCCGAGCAGCAGATTATCGAAAGGCTCAATCGTCCAGTAGATATGTTGTCGGATGAGGAATTATTGAAGCTGACGGAACTGCAGCTCAGCAAGGAACAACAGGCTAAGTTAAACGAGCTGTTACAGAAAAACCGCGAAGGCGAGCTTGATTCCAAGGGGCAGCAGCAGCTCGATGAGCTCATGCGCATCTACGAACACAGTTTGCTTCGCAAATCGCAGGCGCTGCGTGAGGCCGTGAAACGCCGCATCATAAAGCCCCTGCAACCATGAGCGGGTCCAAGGTGCCGGACTCGGTTCGTCAACGCATTCGAGAATCTGCCCAAGACCGCTGTGGCTACTGCCTCTGCCCACAAAGGGTTGTCCCAATTACGTTTGAAATCGATCACCTCATACCTCGTTCCAAAGGCGGCAGCGATGATGAATCCAACCTGTGGCTTTCGTGTCCTCACTGTAATCGCTGCAAAGGCGCTCAGATTATGGCTGTCGATCCCGAGAGTGGTGAAACCGTGGCTCTGTTTAACCCACGAACTCAAAACTGGAAAGAGCATTTTCAGTGGGCACAGAAAGGAACACATATTGCCGGCCGGACGCCCACTGGCAGAGCGACGGTTGCGGCGTTGCGCCTTAACAATGAGATTGCGGTGGAGGTCCGCCGAAACTGGATATCGGCCGGCTGGCACCCACCTGACTTGTTATAATTCTTCTGTAATAACACAAATCTCGCAAGTCATTTCGATTTTTCTGCTTTCAATCATACCTGCTGCAAAGCTTCTCACCTCGCCTATGAATCAAAGAAAAACCCTCTGTTAAAAATCCAGTTACCGGGCTGGAGAAGAGCCTGCAAGCTGAAAATAAAGATGAATGTTAAGTTTTCATTAAATCCCTTGACATTTTAAAGGTATTGGTGTATAATTGTCTATACAAATAGACAAAAAAAGAATCTGTTCTCATGATCATCGATAAAAACAGTCCCATTCCCCAGTATTTTCAACTGCAAACCTGGTTGATCGAGCAGATCGAAAAGGGCGTCATCAAACCGAACGAGAAAATTCCCACTGAAGAGGAATTAGTACAAATGACCGGTTTAGCCCGGGCCACCATTCGTCAGGCGGTTCAGAACCTGGTAAATTTGGGTTACCTGTCGCGTCAGCGGCGGCTGGGTACCTTTGTCATCAATCGCGAAGAGAATCGGGAAAAGCAGACTATCGTGGGGGTACTGGTACCGGACATCCGCAGTGGGTATGCGCCGGAGCTGGCGCGCGGGGCCGGCGATGAAGCCGCCAAAAACAAACACAGCCTCATTTTGTGCAACACAGACGATTCGTATGTTAGAGCGGATTTTCACGCGGAACGCCTCATCGAACATCACGTCAGCGGGGTGATTTTTGTACCTACCGCATCCACCGACGATCAGAATAGAACGATTTTGGAAAAATTCACCCGAAATAATATCCAGGTCGTCATTGCGGATAGGGAAATTCCCCAAACGCAGAGCGACTTCGTTACCACCAACAATTTCGATGGCGGTTACGAAGTGACGGACTATCTCATCCGAAACGGTCACAGAAAAATAGCGGTGGTCTTGAGCCGTTTGTACAACACCGAAGCCAAACGGCTTGCGGGTTACAAATATGCTCTGGAAAAACATGGCATCCCAATTGACTCGTCCATCGTCATCGCGGATAAAACGCCGTATGTCGAGAAACATTTCCGGGAGTCCGTGCGCACTATCTTACGCAAGGCAGGTGACATAACCGCCGTTTTTACCGGCAACGACCGCATTGCCTACTTGTTTTACTCAGAGGCACATGAGATGGGCCTTTCCATTCCCGATGATATTTCTTTGGTGGGATACGACGATCTACCGTTCATCAATTCGCATCCCACGGCTTTGACGACCATGCACCAGCCAATTTACGAAATGGGCCAGGAAAGCATGAAATTGATCATGGCACGCATAAAGGGTGAATCCATCGCCCCTCAAAAGATAGTACTCAAATCTCATCTTGTTGAGAGGTCTTCGGTTTTGCAATTGGTCAATCAATAATTAACTTGTATTATTCACAAACCAGGATTTTACGTTCAAAATCGAAAAACTGAATTTTGAAGAGCCCGTTCGGTGTTCACGCTTCGGCGTGTCCAGGCAGCCTAAAGGCTGAACACCTAACACGTTCGCTCGCTTTTGTATGAGTAATTCAGGGTTACTGTCTTATTTTAATGCATAGTAAATATTGGAGGTACTATGAAAACCGCAACACTTTTAGCTGATTGGGCTCCAAAACCCGATTTTAAATTAGGTCCCAAAGATATCGAAGGGAAGCTGACTTATCTGGGAAGTAAAGTCTGGAAAAATCCCCGTATCGAGGTGGTGGAGAAAGCCATGCCGCAGCCCGGACCAACCGAGGTTTTACTGGAAGTGCAAGCCTGTGGCATCTGCGGCAGCGATGTGCATATGCGGCAGGCAGATGAAGATGGCTACATTTTCTATCCCGGTCTCACCGCTTTCCCCGTCACCTTGGGCCATGAATTTTCTGGAAAAGTGGTGGAAGCAGGGATTGATGCCATCAATAAGCGCACGGGCATACGATTCGAGATCGGCGAAGCGGTATGCGCGGAAGAAATGGCCTGGTGTGCGCAGTGCAAACCTTGCGCGGACGGCTACCCCAATCATTGCGAGCGTTTACAGGAAATTGGATTTTCTGTGGATGGTGCGTTTGCAAAATACATAAAAGTAGATGCACGTTATGTATGGAGTCTCGAGAGTCTGCGTGAAATTTACGGCGAAGAAAAAATGCTACTCCTGGGCAGTCTTGTGGAACCCACCTCCGTGGCTT
Source organism: bacterium (assembly GCA_046757025.1). GTDB lineage: Bacteria > Zhuqueibacterota > Zhuqueibacteria > Oceanimicrobiales > Oceanimicrobiaceae > JBHHXN01. Next base: position 7,811 of record JBHHXN010000026.1, on the reverse strand, counting down.
ACAACGCAGTGATCGAAAGAGGCGGCGGCGTCCGAGCTGGAGAAAATGTGGTGATCCTGGGGGGCGGTCCCATCGGGGTGGCCGCCTGTGCGGTGTTAAGTCAGTCTGGTGCGGCATCGGTGATTCTTTCGGAACCTTCGGCAGTGCGGCGGGAAATGGCGCTCTCCATGGGCGCTACCCATGCCATCGACCCCACGCGCGACAATGCCGCAGAGGCGGTGTTAGAGATCACCAAAGGCATGGGTGCCAGGATCATCCTTGAAGCCACCGGTTTGCCTAGCGTAGTCTGGCCGGATGTGGAAAGAATCATCTGGGAAGGCCGGGGTGTGAACACCACTGTGGTGGTGGTGGCGCGGGCGGACGACAAAATTCACCTGACCGGCGAGGTGCTGCAGGTGCGGCGAGCCAACGTGGTGGGCGCTCAGGGTCATTCAGGACACGGTACTTTTCCCAACGTCATCAGTTGCATGGCCGCTGGCATGGATATGACGAAAATGGTGACCAAAACCATTGGATTGGAGGATGTGGAATCCAACTGTCTCAAGCTGCAAACGGAAAGGGATGATGTGAAAATCGCGGTGACATATTTTACCTGATTGTAAGCACAATTCAATGCAGTGCTCCTCCGGTCGAAAGAACGCTGGTGTGGGGATATTTCGACCGGAGGAATAGTCCTATCTCCTTACTTAATTTAAAAAAAGATTCATACAAACATGGCGCTATCACTTCGTTTATTTGCAAGCGGTAAAGATCAGCCTGTCATTGAAAATCAGCAAGAAGTCGAGCGGTTATACAAGCGCAACCGCCTTGCTGTACTGTTAACGGTCACACTGGGGTATGGCTGTGTTTACACCTGCCGCCTGGGCATGTCTGTGGTTAAAAAGCCGATCATAGATCAAGGGTTGTTTTCGGCTTATGATTTAGGCGTTATCGGTTCGGCGCTTTTCTATGGCTACGCCTTTGGCAAGCTCGTAAATGGCTTTTTAGCGGATCATGCCAATGTTAAGCGATTTTTTGCAACAGGCATTTTAGCGACGGCGATCATAAACCTGGCCATGGGGCACTCCGGTTTACTCTGGCTCTGGGTGGCACTCTGGGGAATTAACGGCTGGTTCCAGGGATTCGGCGCGCCCACAGGCGCTGTGACACTGGCCAATTGGTTTAGCAAACGTGAACGCGGCAGATACTATGGCATCTGGAGTACGGGTCAGAACATCGGCGAAGGCTTGACGTTTTTTGGTTCGGCTGCGCTGGTGGGGGTATTTGGCTGGCAAGCGGGTTTCTGGGGACCTGGCATTTTTTGCATTTTTGTGGCCATGGCGGTCTATCATTTTATGCAGGATCGACCGCAGACCCTGGGTCTGCCCTCGGTGGCGGACTGGCGAAATGATCACGGTGTGCCCATACCGGAAAGCCAGACTCGAGCCCTGAATACCAAAAAAATTCAGTTGCTCATGTTAAAATTTCCAGCTATCTGGATTCTCGGTCTGGCCAGCGCTACCATGTACGTTTCGCGCTACGCCATCAATAGCTGGGGCATTTTTTACCTTCAGGAAGCTAAAGGGTATTCGGCCTTGGAGGCTGGCGGTCTGGTGGGCCTCAGTGCGCTGGTGGGAGTGGGGGGCAGCATCGCGTACGGATTCATTTCCGATAAGTGGTTTGATGCCAGGCGCCCGCCTTTGACTCTGCTTTTTGGTTTGGTGGAAATATTGGCCCTGATCATCATTTTCTTCGGTCCGGCAGATAAGCCCGTATTGCTGGCCATGGCATTTGTGGTTTACGGTTTTACCCTGAACGGGCTGCTGGCGGTTCTGGGCGGTTTGTTTGCCATCGATATTGCCCCAAAAAGAGCGGCCGGCGCGGCAATGGGTTTTATCGGCGTTTTCAGTTATGTGGGCGCGGCGCTGCAAGATACCATCAGCGGGCATCTAATTGAACAGGGAAAGACGGTCGTGGACGGCGTGAATCACTATGATTTTTCCAGCGCTATCCTGTTCTGGGTCGGGGCTTCGGTGGTGTCAATGATTTTAGCGGCCACTTTATGGCGAGCTAAAGTAAGTGATTAAATGGGGCAAACGAGAATGGCAACGAAATCCCAATTTTACGATCTTGCGATAATCGGAAATTACACCAAAGACACTATCGTGTCTTCATCTGAAATCCGGCAGGTTGATGGTGGCGGCTTTAACTATGGCGCTCATGTGGGCGCCATGATGGGATTGAAAACCGCGGCTATCACGCGACTGGCAAGGGAGGATTTTCATGTTGTGAAGGCCCTGACTGAAATCGGAGTTGAAGTTTTTGCATGCGAAACCCCCAAGTCCACGCATTTGCGATTGGACTACCCCACAGACGATGTCGATGAGCGTATTCTTTCGGTTACCCAGACCGCCGGTAATTTCTCGCCATCCCAAATCGCAGAGATAGAATCCAGAATATTTCTTATCAACGCTTCAACACGCGGGGAAGTAAGCTTTGAAGTGATCGAGGCACTGCGAAAAAAAGATGCGCTTATTGTAGCGGATGTTCAGGGATTTGTACGAATTATCTGTTCGGATGGTAAACTGAAAAACGCGCTTTGGCCGCAAAAAAATGAAATTCTGCCACACATCGATCTACTGAAAACCGATGCGGTGGAGGCAGAAATCCTCACCGGCAAGACCGATATCAAAACTGCGGCGCAGGTACTGGCGGCACTGGGGCCAAATGAGATCGTGCTTACTCACCGGGACGGGCTGCTGGTTTATCACGATGGTCGGTTTCATGAAGCGGGATTTTATCCCAGAAAGCTAGTGGGGCGCAGCGGCCGCGGCGACACCTGCATTGCTGCCTACGCCGGAAAACGTTTAACGGCTTCACCACAAGAGGCTACGATTTGGGCTGCGGCAGTAACCAGCTTAAAATTAGAGGCTGAGGGTCCGATTCGCCGGCCGCAATCGGAGGTGGAAGCGCTCATTATGCAAAAATATACGTGATGCACCTATTCTGTTTATTTACAATGAAAAATGACAGCTTGGTGAGAATCGCGATTTCTACCATTGCTGTGATCCTGGGGATTTTCTTTTTGAACCAGTGTCAGAAAAAAGACGCTGACCATGCTGCAACCATTCTGGAAACCGAACGCATCGCTCCGCTGGTGGTTACGGAACCCGTGAATCAAGACTCCGACGACCCGGCAATCTGGATTCATCCGCAGAATCCGGCACAAAGCCTGGTTTTGGGCACCGACAAGGGCGGGTCTCTGTTTGCATTTGGACTGGATGGCAAAATCGTCAAACAGGTGTCGGGTATGCAGCGGCTGAACAACGTGGATGTGGAATACGGATTCAACCTGGGAGGGCAGGTTATCGATATCGCGGTGGCCACCGACCGCGACGCCAAAAAAATCCACGTGTTTCATCTGCCGACTCTCGCGCTCATCGATGGCGGTGGTATTGAAGCTTTTGCCGGCGAGGAGTTTCGCCGGCCTATGGGAATAGCTATTTACAAAAGGCCAGAGGATGGCGCCTTTTTTGCCATCGTGAGCAGAAAGCGGGGACCATCGGGCGGTTATTTATGGCAATACTTAATGGAGGACGCGGGCGATGGCTCAGTTAAATTTACCAGAGTTCGCGCATTTGGTGAGTGGAGCGGCAAAAATGCCGGAGGTGAGGGGGAGATTGAGGCCGTAGCCGTGGATGATGCGGCGGGTTATGTTTATTATTCGGACGAGCTTTTTGGTATCCGAAAATATCATGCAAATCCCGATGTTCCAAATGCCAACGAAGAATTGGCCTGCTTTGGTACGGACGGCTTTAGGAGGGATCGCGAAGGTATTTCTATCTATCACCTGAGCGATGGCGCGGGCTATATCATTGTCTCAGATCAGCAGACCAACCTGTTTCAAATATTCACACGCGAAGGTGCCGCAGATAATCCACACAGGCATAAGCTGGTGAAGACCGTGAAATTGGCCACAAACCACAGCGATGGCTCCGCTGTGACGAATGCTAATCTTAGCGATGTATTTGCAAAGGGATTGTTCGTGGCCATGTCTGATGATAGAACGTTTCATTTTTATTCCTGGGCCGATATCGCCGGCGACGAATTGCAGGTTTTTGCCAATGGTGTGAAGTCAGCTTCGTCAAATAATTGAAATTTTTGTAAAAGGCGTCGAAAACAGGTTGTTATTTAACTCAATTTCATTATTTTAGGTAATATATGGTTACTTTCAGTTTACTTGATTGGACCTGGATCATCCACTACCTGATTTTAATGATAGGCAACGGCGTGCTATTTTATCGGCATCTTTCTCAACACTGAACGGCGAATTTTATTTGTAGAATCTAACGAAACCACCGCATGGATAACGATTTAATTCTCAGGATGCAGAATATTCAAAAGATCTTTCCGGGGGTGGTGGCGCTTGACCGGGTGCATTTCGAGCTGAGAAAAGGCGAAGTGCATATTCTGCTGGGTGAAAATGGCGCTGGCAAATCGACCCTCATGAAAATTTTGAGTGGGGCCTACAAGAAAACCAGCGGTCAAATCTTTCTCGAAGGTTGTGAAACAGAGATACATCATCCCAAACACGCGCTGGCGCTTGGCATCAGCATCATTTATCAAGAGTTTAACCTCATCCCTCATTTGTCAGCCGGTGAGAATATTTTTCTCGGCCGGGAACCGATGGTGTTTTCTGGCATCATTGACCAACAATCGCTTTTCGACTCTGCACAAAAAATTCTGGATGAGCTGGGAGTGGCCATAAATGCTCGTCAGGTCGTGAAGAATTTGGGTGTGGCTCAGCAACAAATGGTGGAAGTCGCGAAAGCGTTATCCCTGGACGCTAAAATTCTGATCATGGACGAGCCCACTTCTGCGCTTACCGAACACGAAATTAAGGAATTGTTTGCTGCTATTCGCAGATTAAGGAGTAAAGGGGTGTCCATCATTTATATTTCGCATCGTTTGGAGGAGCTGTTCGAGATCGGAGATCGCGTGACCGTGCTGCGCGACGGCAGATACGTCGGCTCCCATGAAATCAGCGTAGTGGACAAACCGGCGCTCATTCGCATGATGGTAGATCGGGAGCTGAAGGAGAAGTTTGCAAAACAAAAAGTCACCCGGGGGGAAGAAATTCTCCGAGCAGAGCATTTGTACCGTAAGGGCGTTTTACAGGACATCAATATTAGGCTGCACCGCGGTGAAATACTTGGCATTGCGGGTCTGCTAGGCTCCGGTCGTACCGAGCTGGCACGGGCGCTTTTTGGCGTGGATAAAATCGATTCGGGAAAAATCTTTGTGAAACAAAAAGCGCAGCAAATTAAATCACCTCGGCACGCCATCAATCTCGGTATGGGTTTTTTAACGGAAGATAGAAAAAATCAGGGTCTGGTGTTGGTGCTGTCAGTCAAGCAAAACATTTGTCTGCCCAGCATCGAACAACTTGTACGATTCGGCGTTGTTCGGGAAAAGGAAGAAGCTCAATTGGCCAGCCGCTATGTCAAAGAGCTGCGTATCAAAACACCGGGCTTAAATCAGCAGGTCCTGTTTTTGAGCGGTGGCAATCAGCAAAAAGTGGTGTTGAGTAAATGGTTGTGCTGTCAGGCGGATATCTTCATTTTTGACGAACCCACCCGCGGCATCGATGTGGGCTCGAAAGTGGAGATCTATCAATTGATGAACCAGCTTACCGCAAACGGCGTAGCCATCATCATGATTTCTTCGGAGCTGCCGGAGATTTTGGGCATGAGCGATCGCATTTTAGTGATGAACCAGGGCCGAATCCGCGGCGAATTTTTACGGGAAGAGGCCAGTCAAGAGAAGATTCTGCGATGTGCTTTAGGGGAGGAACATGTCAATTAAAGATCTGCTGCTGCACTACGGCCGTCAGTTCGGCACCCTGATGGGCTTGATCGGGTTGTCCGTGGTCTTCTGGATTTTGTCGCCTTATTTTCTAACTGTATCGAATTTGCTCAACGTTGCCCAGCAGACCTCCATCAATGCCATCATAGCGGTGGGCATGACTTTTGTGATCATTACGGCTGGTATCGATTTGTCCGTGGGTTCGGTGATGGCCTTTTCCGGAGTGGTTTTGGCCAGCGCGCTGCAAGCGGGCGTGCCGCTGCCCATTGCGTTGCTCATTGGGTTAGCAGTGGGGTTGCTGAGCGGCCTCGTCAATGGACTGCTCATCACGTACGGTCATTTACCGCCGTTTATTTCCACCCTGGGGATGATGAGCGTGGCCCGGGGCGCGGCGTTGCTTTACACCCAGGGCCGGCCCGTTTCTGGCTTTTCGGAGGATTTTCGGTTCCTGGCCAGCGGCGAGATACTGCACGTTCCCCTGCCGGTGATCATCATGCTGGCCATCTACCTGATGGCGCATTTTGTATTGATCCGAACAAAATTAGGCCGCTACACCTATGCCATCGGCGGCAATGAAGAAGCGGCCGGTTTGTCGGGAGTCCATGTCAAATATTACAAAAGTTTGGTTTACGGTCTGTGTGGAATGCTGAGCGGGTTGGCGGCCATTATTCTGACCGCCCGGCTGAACTCTGCTCAACCCATCGCCGGCATCATGTATGAGCTGGATGCCATCGCCGCTACGGTTATCGGCGGCACCAGTTTGATGGGCGGCGAAGGTACGATATTTGGCACGCTCATCGGCGCCCTCATAATGGGCGTTTTGCGAAACGGACTTAATTTGCTGGGCGTCTCGTCTTTTATTCAACAAACTATTATCGGCACGGTGATAATCGCAGCCGTGTTGATGGATATGGCCTTAAAAAAAGCGAGAAAATAATCGAATTCTACAAACTGAAATGCGGGAGGGTGTTCTGGCTGCCGCAAACTAAAGGTTGAAAACCCTGTTTAACCGGAGTCAAAAATGATAACTGAATGGAGGAAAGCTTGATGAAAATGACTAAAATTGCTGCGATAGCCGGATTGGTTTTGTTGTTGGCTGGCTGTCAAAGAGGGGAAAAGCAAACCGACAATGGCCCCACCATTGCACTGGTGATGAAGACGTTGAACAATCCGTTTTTTATCGACATGCAGAACGGCGCGGAGCAAGCCGCAAAAGCGCTGAACGTCAATTTGCTGGTGCAGGCCGCCGAACGCGAAGTGGACGTGGAAAAACAGATGCAGATCATTGAAAACCTGATTCAACGCAAAGTGGACGCGCTTTGCGTCACCCCCAGCGGTTCCAAGGAAATCGTACCGGCCATTATCAAAGCCAATCAAATGGGCATCCCGGTTTTGATTTTGGATACGCGGGTGGATTCACTGACCCTGGCCCAAGCCGGCGGCAAAGTCGCCACCTTTATCGGTTCGGACAATTTTGAAGGCGGTAAAATCGCCGGCGAATTCCTCGTCAAAAGGCTCCGCGGGCAGGGCAAAGTCGCCATCCTCGAAGGCATCCCGGGCCATGAAACCGGTGATTCCCGATTGCGTGGATTTCATCAGGTGGTGGATCGCGTGCCGGGCATTGAAATTGTGACCTCGCAAACCGCCAACTGGGAGCGGGATCAAGGCTTCAACGTGTTTCAGAATATCTTGCAATCGCATCCAAACGTGCAGGCGCTGTTTGCCTGCAGCGATTTGATGGCGCTGGGGGCCATTGAGGCCATCGCGGCTGTGGGGAAAACCGACGAAATTGTCGTGGTCGGTTTCGATGCGGTGAGCGACGCACGCGAAGCCATCGCAAAGGATCTGATGGCCGGCTCGGTTGCTCAGTTTCCTTCGGAAATGGGTCGGCTGGCGGTGGAAAATGCGAAACGACTCATCGACGGTGAAAGCATTCCGGAATACATTCCGGTGAACATCACCTTGAT
>JBHHXN010000025.1:0-42326 GCA_046757025.1 bacterium | reverse complement strand
TTCATCGACATTATCTCTCTGGGCTGCTCAGCGCCCGGCTGGGACAAAACGACGAGGCTTTGCAGGCGGCTGATGCTCTCCAGGCGCAGTCAGTAATGTTTTCCCGGGACGGTGCTCGTGAAAAAGCGGCTGCCAGGGCGAGGGATTACGCACTGAGCATTCGTGTCCAGCTTGCGACTAATGATGGAAAATACAAAGAAGCGTTAACTTTGCTCGACCGCCGGCAGCCCGAGACATGGTGGAGCATGGTGGCTTTCGTGCTCTCAACATCACAGGCGTATGAACGCTATCTGCGCGCTGAGTCTCATTTCGCTCTCGGCGAGTACGACGAGGCGCTGCGCTGGTACAGCTCCCTGGGATATGGCGCCTCCAGAGAGTTTGTCTACTCACCAGTTTCGCATTTGAAGCGCGCTGAGATTTACGAAAAACTCGGGCAATTTGAAACGGCACTTAAACATTACACACGCTTTGTGTGGTTTTGGAAGAATTGTGATCTGGAGCTCAAACCTTTGGTTGACGAAATACAACTTCGTATTGAACAACTCAAATCAGGTCCTTTGGCAAAAAAATAGTTCCTGGTTGGAAGCTTAAAATTCCAACAAAAGTGATAAATTGATTAACTTGTTCATATTGGGAGGTGACACAAATCGATTCCGACATTGAAAAACAAAGGCTTCAGAGTCTCGTCGATCTGGCGAGCATTTTGAACGAACAAAAGGATTTTCAGGAGATTCTGCGCGGGATTTCGCAACACGCCCTGAGCCAGCTGAACGCTGAGAACTGCCTGATCTTGATGGTGAATCCGCGCACCCGTCAAACGGTCAAAACGCTGCAAAAAGACACATCAGAGCGATTGCATCGCAGTTACCGTGTTTTGCAGAATTTGCTCAGTGGCTGGATCATGGGCAACTATCAGCCCCTTCTCAGTTCGGACATTCGCAAAGACGCCCGCTTTGATCAATCCAAATTTGATGAGTTAGATGTAAAGTCGGTTTTGGGCATTCCAATTCATGTCGAGGGCATCAAACTCGGCACGGTTTTACTTCTAAACAAAAGCGGGGATCGCGTATTTGATGAAGAAGACCTCGAATACCTGAAAAAACTGGGTGATATCTCAGCTCCGTACCTGCGAAATGCACAGAAGATCCAGGAGTATTTTGAGTCTCCACTACCAGATTCCTCCCTGCTGGCTAAATACACGCAGGTCGGAATTTTCGGTAAATCCAAAAAGCTGATCGATACCATGAAAGCCACAGAAGCTGCAGCCCATTGCGATGTCCGGGTGTTGTTGGAAGGTCCCAGCGGCACTGGTAAGGAGCTGATAGCGCGCGCAATTCATAATTTCAGCGAGCGACGCCAGGCGTCCTTCATTGCCATCGACTGCGGAGCTATTGCAGAAAATCTGCTGGAAAGCGAACTGTTTGGTCACCTCAGGGGTGCTTTTACCGGTGCCAGTGCCAATCGCAAAGGGCTCATCGAAGAAGCAAATGGTGGCACATTATTCATGGATGAAATCGCCAATTTACCCATGCCCATGCAGGCCAAGCTTATGCGCGTTTTGCAGGAAGCGGAGGTGCGCCCGGTTGGGAGCAACAAAGCGCGCAAAGTCGATGTACGTATCATTGCGGCTTCCAGTACCTCACTGAGAGAATTAGTTGAAAGTGGTAACTTTAGAGAGGATTTATATTATCGACTCTATGTCTATCCGATTATGGTTCCTCCACTGTGCGACAGAGGAAAGGATATCTCTTATCTCGCTGACCACTTTCTCAAGAATTTCGCCAGCAAACAAAACAAGTCCATCACCGGCTTCCACGCAGAGATTCTCGATTTTTTTCAGCAGTATCCCTGGCCGGGCAATATTCGAGAATTGGAAAACCTGGTAGAACGTTTGGTCACTTTAGCGCCGAAGAAGGCTAAAATCATTGATGCAGGAATGTTGCCGTCCGATCTCAAGACAGTGCTGAGGTCTCATCGAAAGAGCTTCCTGGTAAATCAAATGCAAAAGTCTCTGAATGATCAACTGAAAGACATCGAAGCAAAAATAATTGGCGACACGTTAGCTGCTTGCAAGGGGAATCAGTCGCAAGCGGCACGCATATTGGGCATTTCCGAAACCAACATACGATACAAAATAGAACGATTGAAACTTAAAAGCTCCTCTCAAGATTAGCTTTCTACCCTCTCCCAATCACCTCAATTCCACTCCATTTAGACTTTTTTTATCAATTTGTAGACTTCTGCAAAACTAAATTCCAAGGGTGTGTTTGGACTTCAGAGCCTGTGTGAAAAGTCTGATCGTGACGATTCACAACCCATTCCGAGTAGATGTCATTCTAAAAGAATCTTTTTAATAAACAGTACTTTACGTGCAAAATGAATAGAGACCTACAGAATGACAAATCCTTGCATTTAACTTTTCACACAGATCCTTCAGCCTTTTGCAACTTAAAGGTTGAACACGCTTATTTACAGAAGTTTATGTCTGTTTGAATAAAGGTGAATTCGTTTTCCAGTCCGGACTTACGCCGAAATCAACGAACCTAACTGTTTTGTAAAACAATGTTTCACAAAAACCTCGTCGATTCTGGCGAGGTTTTCTTACTTAATTTGAACGAATTTACGCATTTAATAAAACAACTTAACAATATGTTTTTAAATAGCTAATCTCCTTAAGAATGATTCCGGCCTCGTTTTTGAATGAGGGGATAGCTAAAGTTAACATTCATAGAAGTTCTTCAAATAAAGGAGAGGAGCATATTATGCAAAGGATGATTTTATGTATTATTTTGTTGTTATTCAGTGGTTTACTCTTCGCTGAACAAAGTATCAAGAAAGTTCGTCTCATGCAAGATGGAAAAAATATCGAAGTGGAAGCATTTGCAGACAGACTGCTGATAAATTTCGCAAGTAAGAATGAAAATGAAATCGCTGAGATGCTTGCCCAATACGGTCTCCAAATCGAACACTTCATCGGATTGCACAATTGGTCGTTTGTCCGAGCAAATGCCGATCAGGATTTGATGAACAAATTGAAGTCGGAAAATCCTGACCTCATTCGCGATATCGAATTTGATTTGGTAGTCAGAAAGTTTTCAACGCCAAACGATTCACTGTTCACTACTCAGTGGTACCTCAGTGATTCGCTGAATTATGACATTGATTGGCTGGTGACTTGCAAGGTGCCGCCGGGAGATAACGACGTGTTAGTAGGAATTCTTGATACGGGAATCGCAGCGGAATTTGATCCCGTAGCCAATCAATGGAAACACCACCCGGATCTCCCAGGATTCGACATCCTTTTGCCCGGCAAAGATTTCAGCCCGGAAAACGAGGGGCAGGGCATCGAAGCGGTTAGGGATCTGGATGGACACGGAACATTTGTGACGGGAGAAATTTTCGCCAAGTCAAACAATGGGATAGGCATCGCTGGGCTATTGAACGGCAATGATGGCTCCATAAAAGCCCTTATTCATCAGGTATTTCAGGGTGTAGATGGTAATGGAAGTGTCGCACTGGTTGCCGCAGCGGTAAAGGACATGGTGGACAAGGGTGTATCGGTGATAAATTTCAGTGGTGGTGGGTTCGGTTACTCAGCCATCATGGAGGATGCCGTCAGATATGCATACGATAGAAATGTAATCATCGTTGTTTCTGCAGGGAATATGAACGAATTAGGCATTACCTATCCAGCAAGGCTTTCAAGAATCGGTGTGAAAAGTCGTTCGGGATATGCCAATATCATTGCAGTTGGTGCCACGGACAGACATGACAAGAGAGCCTACTTCTCATCCTGGGGTCCAGAGCTTTGCTTCGTAGCACCAGGTGAAAGAACCTTTCCTGTTGGTACCAGGGCAGAGGACGAGATTGGGATCGTCAGCACAACGCCGTGGTATCCGTTTGCATCAGAAGACCTTGACTGGCAAAAGCACTACTTTAAAGGTGGAAGGGGAACTTCATTTGCGGCGCCGGTGGTAACTGCACTGGTGGCAATGCTTCTCTCGTACGACAAAAACCTTTCGCCTGTAAGTATTCTGAGAATACTGATTGGGACTGCTGACAGAGTTGGTGACGAGGATTACCAGTGGGATGGTCAGGGATGGTTTAATCCATACTATGGTTATGGCAAAGTCAATTTTCGCCGGGCTCTCAACCGATTTCGGGGTATCGTGGTCACAGAAATAGAGGAAAAAGTGGACAATTCGAACTCAATACCAGCAGCTTTTGAGTTGTTCCAAAACTACCCCAACCCATTCAATCCTGAAACAAAGATTCAATTTCAAATTCCAGAAGCGAGTCAGGTTATCCTGAAAGTATACAATATTCTTGGCAAAGAGATTCGGACTCTAACGAATGCCCCGTATGCGGCCGGTAGTTACAGCCTCCGCTGGGATGGCCGGGATGCCCAGGGCCGGCAAGTTGCCAGCGGTATTTACCTCTATCAGATCATCGCCGGCGAATTTGTCCAGGTGAGGAAGATGAGTTTGCTGCGTTAAGAAAATCATAGTTTTGAATTTCTCATGCCGTTTTCAATCCAATTGGAAGCGGCATGTTTTATTTGATCGTGCGATTTCAATTTGGGTTTTTATTTTTAAGTAAGGTATAAATCTTTTGCTGTTGGCAATTAGCTGTTGGCCGTAAGTTTTCTGAAAAGATTATTAGATTGATGGCCTTTCCGCTGCAATCCATTAAACTGGAGACTTCTTCAGCAACCGTTTGAACTCTATTTGGCGGTATCGACTACTCCCCTCGACTAAGCAATTCTGCTAATCGGTAAAATCGTGCAACTACCACAGTCCCACCTTTCCAAATGTCCAGAACACTTGACTCTCTCATTGAAAGCGAAAGATTGCCGGCAGCCAACAGCAAATACCAATGGCTGCTCAGTAGCCATCGGACCATCATAGAATTTGTATTTATTCCAATCAAGAATTCCCAATTCATTCCGATGATTAGGACAGATAAAAAACGTTGGTGCAAACATCCTTGACATCCGAATTAACTGACTTCATGTAAATTAAAATGACTGAACGGTAAATGTTGTATTGAATTAGCTTTTATGCGTTTTGAAATAAAATCAATGTGTTTGCACCAACGTGCCTTTGGGTATTAAATTAGCTCAGAAAATAATTTTGTAGGGATCCTTCGCGACGGACGAATCTCTTTCCACGAAACTTTATTCGAGTTGTGGTAAAAGATACTTCGCTCTCCCGCTGTGTGGGATCGCTCAGAAGGACCATATTGGATGATGGCAGGGTTAACTGGATATACGTACAACGTGTTCAATTATTTAAAAAATCACCATGAACTTGCTCACTCGTCGGATTGAAATTATTCTGGTAATTTTTGCAATTCCGCTTTTTGCCGGGCAGAGCGTCGGACAGGGGCTGATTTCAGAGCTGAAGATTGCTGAACTCGAGCGCACCATGGCCGCCAATTTAACCTGGAATTTGCAGTCTGCGCTTTTGACTTATTATCCGGAATCGAAATTCGTCATCAAAGCGCGTGTGAGGTTGAAAAAAGTTGTACCGCAAAAGGAGCTGCCGCAATTACCGGAGGCCCTGCTGAAAAAGGACATCACCAATTTGCCGGGTTTACCCTATCTTCCAGACAACGAAACCGAAATCGAAAAAAATGATCTTCGTCAACCGCCCACCAGTCGGTTGTCGCTTTCGAACGACTATGATGTTCAACAAATTCGTGTAGAGGTGCTGGTGGATGAAAGTCTCACTGAAAATGACTGGTCGTTTATACGACGGTTCATCTCCATGCATTCGGATCTGGAGGCCGGCCGCGGCGATCAGGTGCGCATTGAAAGAATGACTTTTCCGGTGAGAGCCAATTATTTAGACAAGCCGCCTCGACCAATCGAACCAAAACCCGAAATACCGCCACAGCAAAATCCGGCGGAAGAAAAATCAGCCGGATTTGATTGGCGTCCCTACGGGTTTGCCGGCATTTTATTTTTATTACTGCTTGGCTTGTTTTTGTTAGGTTTTCGGTTTATTTCAAAAAAATCGAGAGCCGTTAGCAAGGAATCCACGACCGCCCCATCTGAACCGTCACCGTCGATCCCGGTGGAGCCGAAAACGCCAGAGCACGACAAAGTAAAAGTTGAGAACATCACCGAGCTCATGCGATGGAAGTCCACCGCGCTCGAAGCGATGGTCGGCACACCAGCGACTTCAGCCAACGTGCTCAATCAATGGATTGAAGAAAGAGAAGAGCAGGGCTGCCGAGAGGCGGCTATTCTGCTGTCGTCCATTTCCAACTCACTCATCGAATTGCTGGCGCCGCATCTCGGGAAAGAAAGCACAAACAATATTCGTCAAAAAATGACCGAATTGCAAAAGCGCGATCTCGAAGAATCCGCAGGTCGCTTACTAAAGCAGTTTGAAGAGGATTTACGCCGCCATTATCTCACCGCCAGTGAAAAGGAAAGCGCAGGCGATGTGCTGTCGTTCCTCAATCAACTGAGCGATAACCAACTGCTGCATTTGATCAAGCCGCTGAAGTACGGAGTGATGGCGATTGTTTTAGCGCACGTGCGTTCGAATCGAGCGGCAAAAATATTGAGCACTATGGAACCAGAGCAAAAGAAGGCGGTTCTGGCGGCCATGGCCAACATCGAGCGCATCCCGATGGATGTGTATCAGCACATCGCTCGGCGGTTATCTGCGCGAGCAGGCGAGCTGAAAAAAATGCGTTATGTGACGGCCAACGGCGTGGACGCCATGGTCAAGGTACTGGAGCATTTGGACGAGAAGACGCAGGATGAAACGCTCAGCTATCTGCAAACGCAGGATGTCAGGCTGGCGGAAAAAGTCAACCAGCGGTTTATGACCTTCAATCAATTGCTGCATGTTCCTAATGAGAAAATCCGTGAACTTGCCCTCAATTTAGATCGGGAAACCCTGGCCAAATCGCTGGTGAGTGTGGATGAAAAAGCCGTAGAAAAAATAATCAATGCCTTGCCGGAAAAATTAGGCGAGATGGTTCGTGCGAGCCTTGAACAACATCATGATCTTCCCGAGAGCGAGATCACGCAAGCCCGCCGAGCTTTGATGCGTTCGGTGCGCAGCCAACAGTCTTGAAATGACCCGATTTCATTAAAACAAATTTTGACTATCATGAAAAAATCCCATTTGATTTTATTATTGATAATGCTGGCCACTTTCGGTGGTCGTTTGCTGCAGGCGCAAACCCAGGCGGAGGAGAGCGAAAAGGTGGTCAAACTCATGGAGGAAATTTTTCAGCAAATTCCCGTCGACCTGTCTGAAATCGATTCTAAACTGAAGCGCATTGCGGTCTATCGCATCAAGACCGACAGTAAATATATCCCGGCGCCTTTGCGCGAGCACTTCGAAAATCGGTTGGTGGAGCTGCTGCGCTCGCTGGGGACCCCGTCGGTGGTTGCGTTGCCCGAGCTGAATCGCCTGAAAATTACCGCCAACGACACCAGCTTTTCCATCATCAACGCCCTGCCATCTCCGGATGAACTCTGGCTGGTGGGACGCAAACTGCGGGTGGACGGCTTTCTCGAAGGCAATTTAGTTTATGTGCCGGGAAAAGCGCTTTTCCTGGATCTGCGCTTGAACCGCACCGGCACCAACGAAGTTTTGTGGGCGAAATCGTATTCGGCCTATCAGCAAGATATGCGCTTGCCGTCGTTGAATCCGTTGTACAAAAGCCTGAATGCCGGCATGGAGATTTTTCAAATGGAATTTGACCCCGCCGCCGATTCCCTGCGTCATCCCGATTTCAGCAACCGACTCACCAATTACACCATTTATCTGGGTGTGTATCAGTATCTCACTCCAAAAAGTCGATTGCGCTATGAATTGCGTTTCGGACTGTCTTTTTTAACCGGCGGCGTAAAATTGCGCGACACGCGATTTGTGGGCCGTTCTTTTTACGCCAATTCCAGCAACGGTTTGCGCCTGGCGGAACCCAATTCATTTAATATTCGTTCGTTGCTATTTTCGACCATCGCTGAAAATACAAATAATCCGGCAGGCGACTGGCTGTCCGTTTATTTCGCTCTAACGCGTTATTTTGCGGTGAAAATGCCGGATTTCACCGGCATCGGGCTGGGTTTGCGCACCGATATCAATTCCCATTTTTCCATTTCTACCGGCATCTCAGTGATTTTTGGTTCGGAGTTTGATTCCCGCGAAGTGATGGCCACCGGCGAAAGTGTACGTCTGCGAGTGAACGGTCTCCACTATGAGTTTTTGTTTTTAAATTATACTCTTTAACGAATTTTACAAATTAAGCATTTGGTACACAGACGATGTGCAATAAAAAGAAAAATATCCGAGTTCTCTGGAGTCTTCTCTGCTTGATTGCGATGAGCGGTTTGGCCAGCCTTTTCTGGAGGTGTACGCCGCCGGCGCAAATTAAAAATTCCGACGAATTGTCTCGAACCAGCAGTGAAACGGATTCGCTCTACAGGAACCAGGTGACCACCCGGCTGCAGAACCGCAATTTGAAACGCACCATGGATTATCCGTACCTGATCATTAAATTTCAACAAAATGACACCGAAGTGGAGCTGGTGCTGGATCCCCTGGCTACGGATTTGACGCTTAATCTAACACGCGCAAAAACCGGCTCCATCCAAATCCAGCAGGGCGATTCCACCATTTACCGGGATGGCGATGCCGATTTAACTAATAATTTACCGCTCGATTTTGAGGACACCCTGCACAAAAATTCCGAGCAATTGACAGACGATATCATTCAGGATATCAATTTGGCGCAAAAACTGTTTTACCAGCAGGAGTACGAAGCGGCTTTGAAGACTCTGCAAGCCTCCTTGCAGAAAAAACCGACGGCCACGGCTTACGCTCTGGGCGGCTCCATATATTACTACAACGGCGATATCGACGCGGCCATCCATGCTTGGGAAAACGCCCTGAAAATTCGGCCGGATCTGGACGAAGTCCGCCAGTTGGTGCTGCGCTACAAAAATTGAAATTGGTGTAAAAGGACGGCACGATGTTGACTTTTTTGGGATTTTTAATCGGAATTGCGCTGGTCAGCGTGGGGATTATTTCAGGCGCCGCGCCCCATGAAGTTTTTGTGAATTGGCAGGGTCTGGCCATCGTAATTGGCGGCACCATCGCTTCGACGTTTGTTTCCTATCCCATTCAGGAAGTGTTACGTGCTTTCAAAGCTTACTTTGTGATATTTCGATCCGGTGCACATAATTACCCGGCCGCCATCGACAAAATGGTGAGGGCTTTGCGGGTTTACCAGCGCGAAGGCGTGGGCGCGCTATTAGATCAAATTAAAAAATTGAAAGGATTGTGGATTTTCACCGATGGCATTTTGATGCTCTCCAACGGCTATTCTGTGGAAGAGACCCGCAAAATTTTGGAAGACCAAATCCGCTGGCAGGTAAAGCGTGAAATGAAGCAGCACCAATTGTTTGGCGCCATGGCCAGAATTTCGCCAGCCTTTGGGATGATCGGAACCTTGATCGGCTTGATCAATATGCTCATCACCCTGCAGAGCCAGCCGGCGCAAGTGGGCATGGGATTGGCCATCGCGTTGACAACCACTTTTTACGGTTTGGTACTGGCGAATATCGTTTTCTTGCCAATTTCAGAAAAGATCAAGGAACGTGCGGAAAACAATCTGCTGATCGAAACCATGCAGTTGGACATGGTTTTGATGCTCTATGAAAAACGCAACTACGTTTATGCACGAGATAAATTGTCCGCTTATCTCGCTGCCGCCAGCCGGAGAAAGGTCATTAAAAAAAACCGCCGGGAGGTTTATCCGGTGCAACGAAACGAAGTGAAAGTGTTAGAGTGAGCGATGGAAATTAAGTTTCCCGAGCAATTCAACTTCACACCCACGAAGGAGTCGCAGCCTTGGCTGTTGTCTTACAGCGACATGGTGACTTTGCTGCTGGCTTTTTTTGTTTTGTTTTTTGCCATCTCCCAGATCGACCAAACTAAGTTTGAAATGATTATGCACTATTTCAATAAAAGGCAAGCCACGCCCCTGCACGTTCTGGAAACCCAATTTAAGGAACTGATTCAAACCCACAATTTAGAAGAGAGTATGGATGTGGTGCTGACTCCGGATGGGCTGCTGGTGAATTTTCAGGACAATCTGCTTTTTGATTCCGGCAAGGCGGATTTGAAACCAAAATCCTTTGCCATTTTGAAAGCGTTGGCTGATATTTTAAAAGCCCCCGAAGTGTCGGAGAGGGGCATCCTGGTTGAGGGCCATACCGATACCGTACCCATAAAAAACGCCATCTATCCCACCAACTGGGAGCTCTCTTCCGCACGCTCAGCCAGTGTGATTCGATATTTGTTGAAATCGGGTCTGGCGTCTAACCGTTTTGTGGCCGTCGGCTATGCGGATACCCGCCTCAAAAAACAAGAATCCCCTGACAACCGCGGCCTGCTGGAAAATCGGCGGGTGAGCCTGCTGATTCGCTGATCTTTTTTCAGTATTTCTTGTTGTCTCTAAGCCGTTGAAGTCGGAGGAGTAACCGCTTTTTCTTTTCTTAAGATTCTTAGAAAATTTATTTTACAAAATCTGATTGTCTTTGTAGAAATTACTCAAATTAATTAGTGATTGACCGAAAAGTCCATATTTCTTCACCCTGAGCCCTTCGACAAGCTCAGGATAAACTGCGTCGAAGGGTGATAAGCTGTTGTTTTTACGTCATGCTTCGACTCCGCTCAGCATGAAGACACTCGTTTTCGGTCAATCACTAATTAGATAAATTCATCCTGCCAATTGGGTATGTGCATCATCATGAACGAACGATAATATCCAAAGTTTTTTAAAGAGGACTGTTCAAACTGATAATCGGGGTGAGATAAAAACGGTTCAAATCAAATTGCAACAGGGAATCTGAAAATTTTTACAAGAAATTCTTGTGGTCTCAAATAATGTTAGTAGCAACAGAAAATAAATAAATGGAGGATTTTATGAATACGAAAATTTTAAAAACGTCTCAGGGGAATGAAATTATCTGGTTGGCACTGTTATCATTTTTGTTATTTGTGTCGGTTTTTGCACACACAAGCGCCTTAAGCCAGGAACAGCAAACCACACACTTGGTACGGGTTTATTTTGATTATGATAGTCACGAACTCAGCTCTGAATCAAAATCGGTCCTGGATGAAAACGTAAAAAAACTTAAAGCGACTCCAGATTTGAATATCTTGATTGAAGGTCACACAGATGAACGCGGAAGTGCCGATTACAATGTCGCACTTGGAAAACGCCGGGCAGAGGCCGTGCGCAGATATTTGCTCCACGCCGGTATCGCGGCAAACCGAATACGGGTGGTCAGTTTTGGTAAACAAAAGCCTCTGGATTTCGCGCAAACGCCGGCAGCCTGGGCAAAAAACCGCAGAGCGGAATTCGCCATTGTCGATAAACACTTTAATTACATCGACCAGGCGCTGGTGCTGCCGAAAGATAGCAGCTATGCGATAGCGATTCTGCAATTATATACTGGGGAAACTCATAATGAAAATGTGGATTTAACTCTACTCAATAAAGCAATGACTGAACAAGGATTCACGGTTCACCACTGGACCTACACTCCAAATTTGGCTGAATTTGATTCCGTTTTAAATGAAGTTAGTCAACTTTGGATAATTTCTGATGAGACAAGACATCTAAGTGATTTCCACCTCCAGAGAATCAGACGATTTTTTGATGCGGGTCACGGTCTTTACATTTTGGGAGATAATGAGCCCTTTTTCGAGGATGCAAATTATGTCACTGAATCTTTATTTCAAATTTCCATGTATGGAGATGTTTTAGGCAATCAAGTGGTTAGCCGCCGAGCCACGAATGGCGGACCTGGATTTGTCGCTCATAAAATAATGACCGGCGTCAATTTTCTTTACGAAGGCATCACGATTGCGACGATCGTTGACCATCCGGATTTGCAACCTTTGATTTATGGGTCAGGAAACAACCTTGTAGCGGCAATTTATGACAAATTAGGCAAGCGCGCAATTATCGATGGTGGTTTTACCCGTCTCTACGATGAAAAATGGGACAATGCTGGAACCGCCAAATATGTCCAAAATGTGGCAGTCTGGCTCATTAATAAAGATTCCCCTAAACTCACCGGTAAATGACAGTATATCCTGAATAATTGAGAACGGTCTGTCTGACCGCTGACTTTTTTGCGGTCAGGCAGAATCCCACATATGTCAAATGCCTCATATTTACTGAATGAAATTTTTTAAGTTCATCTAATCAAAAAAAGAGCCCCAAAAATTTTCTTGACAATAAGATTTTGCTTTAGTATATTGGAAACTATAAAAACTAAATAAGTTTCCAAAAGAGCATTTCGATGTCAGATGAGCAAATGAAAAACCGCATTTTAGAAACCGCCCGCAATCAGTTTTTAAATATCGGCTATAAAAAAGTCACCACCGAGGAAATCGCTTCGGAGTTGGGTATCAGCAAAAAAACCCTCTACAAATATTTTTCGCAAAAAAATAAATTATTAGACGCAATTGTGGAGCTCACTCTGATTGAAATTCGTAGCGGCTGCGAGAAAATCCTCTATGACGAGGAACTGGAGTTTTCCCAGAAACTTGCTGCACTGATGGCTTTCATGGGTGAAAAAATCTCGAAATTTTTGAAACGGCCCTTTTTACGTGAAATGCAAAAAAACGCCCCGCAAATCTGGACAAAGATCGAAAATTTCAGAAAAGAGATGATCTTTACCAATTTTACCAAGCTGATAGAAGAAGGCATCAAAAAAGGCGAATTTCGCGCGGATGTCAACCACCATCTGGTGGTTTTGATTTATTTTAATGCGGTTCAAAATATCATCCATCCAGAAGTGTTGGCTGAGATGCCGTTCTCGGCGGCCGAGGCCTTCCAAGAGATTATTAAAACCCTTTTTCAGGGGATTCTTTCGGAAGATGCGCGGAAAAAACTTCAGTCTTTTCAAAATTGAATTAAATTTTGGAGAACGATTTGATGCAATTTAAAAATGGGTTGTTTAACTTTATTCTGCTGTGCATATTATTCATCAATTTAAATCACGATGGTTTGGCGTTCGCCCAGGATAGCTTGACTCTTGAAGAAGCGCTGCACCTGGCCCGACAAAATAATTTGCAAATAAAAAAGCAAAGAATGGATCAGGCAGTGGCGCAGTTAGAGAGAAAAGTGCAAAAGGCAAATCGCTTGCCGGCAATGGAGGTCTCGTTATCTTCGAGCTATTTTTCGAAGGTCAATGAAATCGACCTGAGCCAGACCATCGGCATTCCCGGTCGGCGGGTTGCGCTGGGCGGTCATGATCGTACGGAATTTTTACTGGCCTTGCGACAACCCATTTTTACGGGATCTCGTCTGCAGTCGCAGGTTGCCCTGGCCGAAAATTCTCTGCTGGCTGAAGAGGCAAAATTCGAAGTGCTGACGAATGAGGTTTATCACCAGATCTATTTGCTGTTTTACAAGGCTCAGAATTTGTGGAATCAAAAGAAGATTTTGCAAACCAGTTTGAAACGCCTAAACGTTCAACTTGAGAATGTCCGTAATTTGTATGAAGCCGCTCAGGCCATGGCCTTTGACACCTTGCAGGTGTACAATCAAATTCTGGCCATGGGAATTGAGCAGCAAAATAACGCTTTGCAAATGAAACTCAGCAATTTGCAAATGGCGCATTTACTTGATTTGCCATCGGTGCGGCCAATTGCTGAAAGTGAGCTGGAGCGCCCACTCGATAAATTGGCGGCCTTGCCGCAGCTCAGACAGGAAGCCATGGAAAAGCGCGCTGAATTAAAAACCTTGGGTTTGGCCCGACAGAATGCGCTGATTCAAAAAAAACTGGCGCGTTCCACATTCTACCCAACCATTTTCGGGCAGGTCAATTTGCACTATGCCAAACCGGGGTTGGATCCCGTCACCAACGACTGGATGAATTATTATTCGCTGGGTGTCAATTTACAATGGAATCTGTGGCGCTGGCAGGGCGACCAGAGGAAAGTAGAACAAGCGCAGTTGATTCACAATCGTTTGCAGCTTGAAGAGCGGGAGCTTCAAAACCGCATCAGCCTGCA
Source organism: bacterium (assembly GCA_046757025.1). Taxonomy (GTDB): domain Bacteria; phylum Zhuqueibacterota; class Zhuqueibacteria; order Oceanimicrobiales; family Oceanimicrobiaceae; genus JBHHXN01. The sequence goes on along the minus strand of JBHHXN010000025.1, from coordinate 28,260 downwards.
GGTTGAAGAAAGCTACGAAAAATTGCAGTTCAGCCGCCAGCAATGGCAGCTTGCCGAAGAACTGCAAGCCCAGCAAGAAGAGCGTTTTCGCATCATTTCGGCGCAGCATCAGAACGACGTGGCCTCTACCAACGAGCTGATTTCCGCCGAAGCGGACTTAACGCGTTCCGAGCTGCAAACGCAGCAGGCTTTGATCAATTACTATCTGAATTTGGCCTCGCTTAAATATGCGCTGGGAACGTTGGTTGAATTCGATAAATAAAGGAGGAAGTATGCGGTTATTAAAAGCAACCTTTTTTATTTTAAGTTTTATTTTCGCCGGTTGCAGTAATCAGCCGGAAAACAGCTTCGTCGCCAGCGGCATCATGGAGGGCACCGACGTAAAGGTGTCTGCGCAAACAGGCGGCTTGATTTTGAGAGTGGCGGTGGAAGATGGTCAGCAGGTGGCGGAGGGGCAGGTAATCGCGGTCATCGACACGGAAAAACTGGGGTACCAGCTTGAGCAGATCCAGGCTGGAATCGAGGAGATGAACGTGCAAAAATCCATAGCTCAGAATATTCTCCAAAAATCGAAATTGGAGTACGAGCACATCCAAACCAAATACCTGCGATTTCAGGATCTTTACAAAAAGAGCTCGGCCTCGAAACAGATGCTGGATGATTTAAAAAACGCCTTCGATCAGGCCAGCACGCAGTTGGAAAATGCTCGTCAAAATCTGGCGGTGCTCGAAAGCAAGCGCAAGGGCTTGCTGGCTCAGAAAAAACTCGTACAGAGGCAAATACAGGACGCGACCGTGACCGCACCGTTTGCCGGCACCGTCACCACGCAATTCTATCAGGCCGGTGAGACCGTACCACCGGGGGCGCCGGTGGTGGAGCTGATCGATTTAAACCAAATGTGGACGAAAGTTTATATTTCGGAGAAACAGCTCTCGAGGATAAAAGTCGGGCAGAGCGCAACCATCAAAGTGGACGGCAGCGATGAGACGTTTTCGGGACAGGTGGTCTGGATCAGCGCCAAAGCGGAGTTCACACCGAAAAATATCCTGACCGAAGAAAACCGCACGTCCCTGGTGTACGCCGTGAAAGTTGAAGTTGACAATCCAGATAAAATTCTGAAGCACGGCATGCCCGTGGAAATCGCGTTGAACTATGAAATCAGATAAATCTTCCGAGTCTCAAAGACCTGGAAGGTTTAGCACAGTTAAAAATCGCAAACTCATGGCAGGCAGCATACAAATCCAAAATTTCAGCAAAAGCTTCGATGAGGTTCGAGCAGTACAGAATCTCACCCTGACCATTGAATCCGGAGAGTTGTTCGGGCTGATCGGGCCGGATGGCGCCGGCAAGACCACCACTATGCGTACCCTGTGCACCTTGCTGCCTTGTGAGCAGGGCGAAATGTTTGTGGCCGGCAAAGACGTCCGTAAAGAAGTCTCAGCCATCCGCGCCATGCTGGGCTACATGCCGCAAAGATTTTCATTGTATCCCGATTTGACCGTGGCGCAAAACCTGAATTTTTTCGCGGATTTATTTGGCGTGCCCGGAAAAGAAAAAAATCATCAGCTGCAAAGACTTTATCAATTCAGCCGGCTGGAGCCGTTTAAAAACCGATTAACAGGCGCCCTTTCTGGCGGCATGAAACAAAAACTGGCCCTCTCCTGTACGCTCATCCACACCCCAGCCGTGCTGATTTTAGACGAGCCCACCACTGGCGTAGATCCGGTTTCCCGGCGGGAATTCTGGGAAATTTTACAGCGCCTGCGGGCAGAGGGCGTGACCATACTGGTCTCCACGCCCTACATGGATGAAGCCAGTTTGTGCGACCGCGTGGCCTTCATACACGCCGGCCGGTTGCTGGCTTTGGACCAGCCAGAGAATTTGCATCGGTATTTTCCGTTTGTGTTGTACGAAGTGCACTGTTCGGAGCTTCGTAAAGTGGTGGATTATTTTCAGCATCAAACTCCGGCGAGATCGGCGCAGATTTTTGGGGAGCGACTGCACGTGAGTTTTGAGCAGCCGTTGACGGAGCAGCAGTTGTCAGATATCAAACGGAAAGCACCGGCCGTCCTAACCGGTTTCAAATCCATTTCACCCAGCATCGAGGACACTTTCCTGGAGCTGATGAAAAATCAGGAGAAGGGGCTTTGAGCAATTTGGCCGTACAAACGGAAAAGTTGGAGAAGCGTTTTGGGGCGTTTCAGGCGGTCAAGAATTTGAATCTGGCGGTGAGACGGGGTGAGATTTTTGGATTCTTAGGAGCCAACGGCGCCGGCAAGACCACCGCCATCCGCATGTTGTGCGGGCTGTTGCTGCCCAGTGCAGGCGGCGGCACAGTTGCGGGATTTGATATCTGGAAAGAAAACGAAAAGATCAAGCGGGTGATCGGTTACATGAGCCAGAAATTTTCTCTCTACAACGATTTAACCCTGTCGCAGAATATAGAGTTTTATGGCGGAGTTTACGGTTTAAATCGCCCCGCTTTGAACACCCGACGCCGGCAATTGCTGTCGGAGCTGGAATTAACCGAACAGGCCGACCGTTTGACCCGGGCCATGCCTTTGGGCTACAAACAACGTCTGGCCCTGGGGTGTGCTTTGCTGCACGACCCCGAGATCATCTTTCTGGACGAGCCCACCGGCGGCGTCGATCCCGAAGCTCGAAGAAATTTTTGGGATTTGATCTACCGCCTGGCCGACACGGGGAAGACTATTTTCGTGACTACACATTATATGGATGAAGCCGAATACTGCCACCGTGTGTCCATTATGTACGAGGGTGAAATTACTGCACTGGACACACCGCAGGCTTTAAAATCCAAATACCAAAAACAGACCATGCAAGAAGTGTTTATTCATCTGGTGGATAGATGATGATTCTGTGAGAAAGGTCACTTATCAGTTGTTGGCTTTTCGCTTTTAGCGATTAGTTGCATTTCCAACAGCTAACAGCCAACGGCGAATTGCAAAAACAAGGAAACCATTTTCATATTATGAAAAATGATACTATGAAGTGGAAACCATCGTGAGAACCCGTATCTTTTCCATACTCAAAAAAGAATTCATCCACATTTCGCGTGATTTTCGCACCCTGGTCATCGTCATCGTCATGCCCATCGCCATGTTGTTTTTGTACGGCTTTGCTTTGAACATGGAAATTCAAAACATCGCTCTGATTGTGCTGGACCGGGATCAAAGTCCGGACAGTCGGGCGCTGATTCGAAAATTTCAGGGCAGTAAATTTTTTACCGTTCAGTATTTTGACGGTGAGGAATCGCAATTGGAAACATTTTTCGAGGAACGCACAGCCCGAATGATTTTGATCGTACCGCTCGATTTTGCCAAAAACCTCCTCCGCCAACCGCGAACGGCAGTGCAGGTACTCATCGATGCCAGCGACCCCAATGCTTCTCAGGCCATCCGGAATTACGCAGACGCCGTGATTCGCGGTTTCAGTTTGGAGCACGGCATCGCACCCGCCTTCGAAATTGAGACCGCTATCTGGTACAATCCCTCTTTAAAAAGCGCCTATTTTTTTGTACCGGGTCTGGCTGTATTGATTTTGATCATGATCTCCGCATTGCTGACCAGCATTGCCATTGTCAGAGAAAAAGAAACCGGCACCCTGGAGCAGATTCTGGTTTCACCCATTCGACCACTGGAAATTATTGTGGGAAAGGTGGTGCCGTACATTTTTTTAGCGTTTGCGGATCTCATCATCATTTTGCTGATCGCGCATTTTGTATTTGATGTCCCGTTTGTGGGCAGCATGGGGATGCTGCTCGGTTCGTCGCTGATTTTTATTATTGTGGCTCTTAGTCTGGGCTTGCTGATTTCAACGAAAGCGCAAACTCAGCAAGTCGCCATGATGGTGGCACTGGTTGCGACTCTTTTGCCCACGGTCATGCTCAGTGGTTTCATCTTTCCCATAGCCAGTTTACCCAAACCGCTGCAGTTGCTTTCTTACCTCGTACCCGCCCGCTATTTTATGGTGGTGATACGCGGAATTTTACTCAAAGGCAACCATTTTATGCAGTTGATCTCCGAAATTTTGGTTTTGGCGGCTTTGGGTATTGTGTTGTTAATGATCAGCGTAAAAAAATTCAAAACCACCATTGAAACTTGATTATGCAGCAGATATTGTATTTAATTCAAAAAGAATTTCGACAGATTTTTCGCGACCGGGCTATGATCGCAATTCTGTTTTTTGCGCCGCTGGTGCAGTTAGTGGTACTGGGCTTTGCTATTACGGTAGATGTGAAAAACGTGTCAACCATTTTTGTGGATTACGATCGCGCAGCCGTGAGCCGGAAAATTATTCGAAAATTTCAATACAATCCCTATTTTCAGGTTATCGGCCACGTCGAGGGAGCGGCCGATGTTCGCCGACAAATCGATGGCTGGCACGCGCAGATGGCCATCGTCATTCCTCAAAATTTTACCCGCGATTTAGAACGCGGCCTTAAGCCGGAAATTCAAATCCTGGTGGATGGGCTGGATGGCAACACCGCCGGCATCGCCCTGGGTTACGCCCAGGGGATTCTATCCGATCTGATGATTGAGGTAGTCAGCACAGGACGGCTTAAGTCGGGTCGTTTCCAAAACACATCTGTGATTGAGCCGGAAACGCGCATGTGGTACAATTTGGATTTGGATAGCAAAAATTACATGGTGCCGGGCCTGATCGCCGTGCTTTTAACGTTGATCAGCATGTTTCTGTCGTCCATGGGGCTGGTACGCGAAAAAGAGCTCGGAACCCTGGAGCAGCTCATGGTCACGCCCATCAAAACCTGGCAACTGATTCTGGGAAAAGTGTTGCCGTTTCTCATTCTGGCGTTTTTCGAGCTGGCCCTGATGTTGATTGTTGCGTTTGTGGTGTTTCAATTGACAGTAGCCGGCAGCATCTCACTTTTGTTTGCACTGGCGGCCATTTATTTTCTGTCCACCCTGGGGCTGGGCATTTTCATTTCGACCCTGGCGCAAACTCAGCAGCAGGCCATGTTTATTTCCTGGTTTTTTATGATTTTCATGATCTTTATGTCTGGCTTCTTTTTCCCCATCGAAAATATGCCGCCTCTGGTGCAGAAGCTTACGTATCTGGATCCCATGCGTTATTTTATCATCATCTTGCGGGAGATCTTTTTGAAAGGCAGCTCGGCCCCGTTTTTGCGAAATGAAATTTTCAGTTTGATCGGCTTCGGAATTGTGATATTGGGTTTGAGCTCCTTGAAATTTCAAAAACGCGTCAGTTAAAGAGTGGATCGCTCTCTACATATTTCCTGTTAACAACATTGACAGAAGTGCTTATCAAATTAGCCGAGAGGATTGGACAAAAGTCCATTGACTGTAGTCGTGACTTTTGGTATATTGTTTGCCTATCTTTCTGGAATGTCAAAGACCGAATTATTTCAAATTCAATGATTGTAAAAACATCGATCTAAATGACCATCCTCAGGGAGGTAAAACCATGAAATCAATTCAAATGTTTCTGTGTTTTAGTTTTCTTTTCAGTTTGATGAGCTGCTCCCCTGTATCCGTCCGCACGGATTATGATCGGGAAGTCAATTTCACTAAATACAAAACCTTTAAATGGATGCCGAATCCCAAAAAACGCGACAGAAAATCCGTTCCCAAAGGTTCGCTTCTGGACCGGAGAATTCGCAGGGCGGTGGAGCGAGAATTAGAAGCGCACGGATTTGTGGTAAAAGAAAGCGGCAAAACCGATGCGGTGCTGGCCTACCATATCGGTGTGCAGCACAAAGTGGATGTAAACACCACGGGTTATGGCTACGGCCGCTGGGGTTATCGCGGACGCTCTGTGCATGTGCACCGTTATAAAGAGGGCACCATTGTTTTGGATATCGTGGACCCGGAAATGAAACAGCTCATCTGGCGCGGAGCTGCCGTGGGAGTCATCAAGAGGATGGACGCTTCAGAAGAAAAAATCAACGAGGCCATTCAAAAGGTTCTTGAAAAATATCCTCCAGAATAACATCAAGGACGGGTTGGTCAGTTAAACTGTAAAGAGTGATTGGGTCTCTTCTGAGAGAGCGTTTTGCAGCGAATTCTTTCCGCGAGGATGGAAATTCTCACGTCGCCGGCTAAATTGAGCTATCTCTGAAGCTCTTCGCCGGGCCGGTATTCACGTTCAATGTTTGCGAGGATTTCCGATTCGTCCAGCCAGACGGGTTTCAATTTTCTTTTTGCAAAAAGATACGCTTGATCCGCGTAGTGTTCTGAACGCTCACGGATGGTGGCGCTGCCGTATTGATGCACGCTGCGTGAGCTGACCTGGCCGTTTTCGTCCCAGGTCACCAACAAAATATACGAATCGCCGATTCGGCCTTTCAACTTTCCTTTAGCAATTTTTTCGCCATAAACGGCGTGCAGCACATCCGGCGCGCCGCCCAAACCGAGATCCAATTTACCGCGAATGAGCCGGTTGACCTGCTTCCAGGCGACATCGATTCTACCGTATCGCTCTTTCAATTCACGGGCGGTTTCGGTGAAGATGTCAAACAAATTGACCTTTTTGTTTTGTTTGGATTGCTGCACAAATGATTTGATGGAGATGACCGCCACGGCCGCGCCGCGGTTTTCTGGGCTGGCTGTCAAATTCCACGAACGCAGCACTGCCAGCGCTTCCTGCACCACGGAATCGTCTGGCGCCGGCGTGCTCAGTATTTCCTGTACGTACTTTGCCATGTCAGATTTTGAAGAGTAGGCCATGTCAAACTTGTAATCGATGAATTCTTGTTCCGTAATCGCTTCGTCGTTCCCCAACAATTCCAGAGCTCGTAGCGCGCGGTTGGTCATGCGGGTTTCAATACCGATGATATCCTGATAATCTAAGGGATCGAGATTGTCCGCACCCGTGGTCGTTTGAAAGGGCGAGCTGTTGCAATTCTGAATGAATCCGGAAGAGGGATTTTTTACCTGGGGCAGACGATCAAACGGAACGTACTCGGTCCAGAGCGTTTCGGAAGTGTTGCCTGGGAGGTATTTTGACCAGTCGTAGCCCGCAACTCTTTTGGGGAGCAGCGCATTGTACAGATAGTAGATGTTGCCCTCGGCATCGGCGTAACCGCAGTTGAATTTGGGTATGGCCTGAATTCGCATGGCTTCTTGCCATTCCTCAAAATTGCGTGCTTTGTTCATTCGGTACCATTGTTCCACCTGCCGAATGTCGCCGTAGCCGGCATACCGAATGGCATAGGTTCCGTGCGGTCTTCGGATTACCGGGCCGTGTACCGAGCTCAAAACCTCTTGTTCAACCGTCCAATGGATGGGACCGAGGATTTTCACTTTTATTTTTGCTTTGCTCACTTTTAAGTCGAGCCATTTGCCATCAAAATAATACTGGTTCGGATTTTCGGGATTGATATCCAGAATATAGGTGTCCACCAGGTCGGGTTTGTTGACGGTGTGGCCCCAGCCTAAGTGGCGATTATGGCCTACCAGTGCCACGGGTGAGCCGGGAAACAACCCTCCAACCATGTCCCAACCTTCTTGGCTGTGGAGGTGGGCTTCATACCAGGCGAAGGGCCCATCCCACGGTTGGTGGGAATTGATAGCCAACCTGGTTTTGTTGTCGGCGGAACGACTGGGCGCCACGCTGAAGGTATTCGAACCGTACTCACCGCTCCAGTCCAACAATGAATTGGGATTTTGGGCCAGCGGTTGCCGGGTGATTTCGTGTTTCCTTTCGGGCTCAAACAGCTCTTTTATTCGTTTATGCAACCCAAAAAACAAGGGCGTTTTCAATACAAATCCCGCCACCACATCTTTGCCTGTCAACGGGAAAAGTCCCGGGGCCACTTCATCCGGGTGTAGCGAGGCATAGTAATTTAATCCGCTGGCGTAGCTTTCGCAAACGGCCCGGGTGTCTGCACTCAAATCCGATTCGTATTTTGAATTAACGATGTCCCAAATTTTTAGCAAAGGTACGAAATAATCGCCCGGCACGGCTTTGCGGCCATAAACGGATGCTGAAATACCTCTGGCGGCCAGCATGGATTGCTGAATGGTTTTAAAGTCGTCCTCGCCGTGGGCATAACCCAGGCCGTACGCCACGTCGGCGTCGGTTACGCCAAAAATGTGCGGCACGCCCCAAATATCGCGCAAAATACGAACCTGGTAACCGGCGGTGTGTTCGTCATATTCGATGGCGTCCGGTTTCAATTCAAAATAAGCCGTCAGGATCATCCCGATCAGACTGAATATGATGGCGGCTGTCTTAAGCACGATCTACAACTCCTTTTTTACTTTCTGGAACGAAAAATTTGAAGTGTAATACCGCTCGATGATGTTTTAGAAGCGGTGCAAAAATCCTGGAAGGCGTAATCTTATCCTGAGACTTTTGCGATTTTTCCGATATGGTAAATAATAATTGCTTACTTATCTTATTTCGACATTTTTCACATTTTCATAACCTGGTTTTTTATTTTTTGTGAATATTTAGTGATTGACCGGAAAGTCCATATTTCTTCACCCTAAGCGCAATCGAAGGGTGATAAACTGTTGTTTTTAAGTCATGCTTCGACTCCGCTCAGCATGAAGACGCTCGTTTTCGGTCAATCACTATTTAAGCTGAATTTTGTGCACACAAAATCACTCCTGAATTTCCATCATGTTGGTGGTTTATTTCAAAACAGGAAAGCGTTTCAGTACAAGAAAAGCCGGATAGAATATTCATGAGGCTTTCATCTTTGTCATTATCCGGGTTCCCACAAAATTAGATGAAATTTTGCTTGCGCACCGCTGTAAAATTTGTTATATTAATGGTGAACATTAATCCACTTAATACTGCATCAGAAATTTGTGAAATTATGATTTCGAATGCGGAATTCTTTTCTTAACCGCGGATCCGTCGGCCATGGAATCCTTTACTCATCTTCATACTCACAGCGAATACAGTTTTTTGGATGGCGCCATCCCTCTCAGAACGCTGGTTGAGTATGCCCGGCAATTGGGCATGTCTGCTTTGGCTTTGACCGATCACAACGGGCTTTACGGCGCGGTGGCGTTTTATCAGATGTGCCGGGAGGTGGGAATCAAGCCGATCATTGGCGCACAAGTGTCTCTGGTAGATGGCTCTTCGCTGGTGCTGCTGGCGAAAAACCCCACAGGCTACCAGAATCTTTGTCAGATCATCAGTCTGGCTCACCTTCGCGGCGGCCATTTGAATTTTCGCTGCGAAATGAAGGACATCGTCGCGCACAAGCAGGGGCTCTTCGTGCTGTCGGGCGGTAAAAAGGGGCTCATTTCACAACTCCTGTTGAGCCGAAATTTTGAAGATGGAGAAGCTCACTGCCGTTGGATGCAGGAGCAATTTGGTGAGAATTTTTATCTTGAAATGCAACGATTTCAGCCCTGGGATGATTTCCTCAACGAACAGCTTTACGGAATCGCCCGGTGCTGCGGGCTCGAGCTGGCAGCAACCAACGACGTGCACTTGCTGTCTTCGGCGGATCTGGAGCTGCGCCGGGTTTTGCACGCCATCGATCAAAACACGCTGCGGGAGCGCGTGCGCACCGCCGGCAACAAAGAGCAGTACTTGAAATCGCCCCACCAGATGCAGCGGCTTTTTGCCCGCTATCCGCAGGCAATTGAAAATACCCAAAAAATTGCTGACGCCTGCGATTTGAGCTTCTCACTCGGCAAGCCGGTTTTTCCTGTCATCGAAGCGCCGGCGGGAGAAAGCAGCCAGTCCTATTTGCGCAAACTCTGTTTTGAGGGCGCGCGCGAGCGCTACCAGCCGTTGACTGACAAGATCATTCAGCGTATCGAGTATGAGCTGAAGGTCATCGACGATCTGGGATTCAGCGACTATTTTCTCATCGTCAAAGACATCGTGGAGTTTTGCCGTCGGGAAGCCATCCCCTGCGTGGGGCGCGGTTCGGCTGCCGACAGCATTGTGTCGTACGTTCTCGGCATCACCTTCGCCGACCCCATTCGATTTAACCTCTATTTTGAGCGCTTTCTCAATCCGGAACGTACTGACGCCCCGGATATCGATTTGGACATCTGCTGGCGAAACCGCGACCGCGTGCTGAACTATGTGTATCAAAAATACGGTTCTGAAAAGACCGCCATGATTTGCACTTACAACACTTTTCAGAGCCGGGCCGCCATCCGCGATGTGGCCAAAACGTTTGGCCTGCCGGAAGAAGAGATCGGCCAGCTCACACGCTATTTTCCCTATATGTCCAAAATGACGAAATTGGAAGAGACCCTGGAAAAATTGCCGGAATTGAAGCGTCAAAATCGACTGGATAACACCTACAAAGAGATCATAGCCATTTGCAAACGCCTGGCGGGTTTTCCGCGCCATCTTTCCATTCACGCTGGCGGGGTTATCATTGCACCGGACCGGATCACGAATTACTCGCCGCTGGAAGTCGCTGGCAAGGGGCTGATCATTTCTCAGTTTGACATGCACAGCATCGAGCGCCTGGGGCTGGTTAAAATGGACTTGCTAGGCGTGCGTTCTCTCAGCATCATCACGGAGTGTATGGAGCGGGCGCGGAAAAGCACCCGGGCGCCGGATGACAAAGCGTGGCAAACCGAACTGATTAAGAAGATCGAAACCACCGGCATGAAGATTGAGGATAGAGGATCGAATGTCGAAGCTCTGAATTCAAAAACGCCAAATCGAAATGCCAGTTTGTTGCTGCGTTGCGGAGAAAATGACAAACCGGCAAAGAGCGTCCAGAAACCCGGATCGCACCATCCTAAATTCGAGATGAAATTTGATTTTCTCAACAAAGTCGAAAAGCTGTCGCCGCTGGATATGCGGGCCATCCCGGAAGACGATTCCCGAACCATCGAAATGATCAAATCCGGTCAGACGTTGGGCTGTTTCCAGTTGGAGAGCCCCCTGGTGCGCGGCATTTTGCGCAAAATGCAGACCGACAACATCGAAGACACGGTGGTGGCGGTGGCGGTCATTCGTCCCGGCGTGGGAGACAGCGGCATGAAGGACGAGTACATTTTGCGGCGCGGCGGCTTGCGGCCACCGCGGTACGCCCACCCGATTCTGGAGCCGGTTTTGAAAGAAACCTACGGCTTGACCATTTACCAGGAGCAGGTGCTGCTGATCGCGCAGGCCGTGGCGGGCTTCAGCCTGGCCCAGGCCGACACCCTGCGCCGAGCCATGACAAAAGTTCGCCACGACAAGCAGCTCATGCACTCCTTGAAAGAACAGTTCCTTGCCGGAGCCCGCAACAAGGGTTTTGCGCCGGAAAAAGCAGAGGAGGTCTGGCAGTTCCTGGTGCATTTTATCGGATTCGGCTTCAACAAAGCCCATGCCGCCACTTACGGCATCCTGGCTTACCAGTCGGCGTTTTTAAAATGTTATTTCCCGGTGGAATATATGACCGCGGTGCTCAACAATCACGGCGGGTTTTACACCAAAGCGGTTTACATCGAAGAGTGCCGGCGGATGCAGCTAAATCAGGGCCGCCAACGAGATGGGGCAGAGACGGCTTACGCCATCGAGCTGCTGGCGCCGGACGTCAACAGCTCTGAGATCGAATTCACCAATCAGGGCGAAGCCATCCGGGTGGGGTTGTACCCGGTTTTTGAGCTTTCCGACCGCACCAGGCAAAAAATCGTGGACGAACGCAAAAAGCGCCCGTTTCGAGATTTGTATGATTTTCTGCGGCGGACGCGCGCCGGACAAAAAGAAACCGAACATCTCATCCGTTGCGGCGCCATGCGCTCGCTGCACCCCAGCGAGCCACTGCTGCTGCTCAAAACGCAAAGCTATTTTAAAAACGGTTGCAGCAAAGCCCGGGCGGAGTATTTGACGCACGGGCTCAACCCACCGCCCTACTCCAGAGAGCAGCGCATTTTAGCGGAGCTGGAGCTGCTGAGTTTTGCCGTGACCGCTCACCCCCTTACCTTGTACGACGACCTCATCCCCTGGGAGAGCATGGTGTCCTCGCTGGAGCTGGAGACGCACAAAAATCGCCGGGTGCAGTTTACGGGCTGGAAAGTGACTTCACGGTTGCAGGAAACCGTCACCGGCAAATACATGAAATTCCTTTCGTTGGAAGACAAACACGGCATTTGCGAAATCATTTTTTTTCCGGAGGTCTATGAACGATATGCCGAAATTTTACACGGCCAGGGCCCGTTTACGGTAACGGGCAAAGTCCAGTCCCGTTTAAAAGGGGAAGCCAATCTCATCGCTGAAAAAGCCGTCCGCTGGCCAGGCCCAAAAGAAGTGATGCACAACCGATTGCGAGGCCGGCAGAGAGATATGTTTGCGCGGCAATTCCCTGTGCAAAAAACAACGTGAAATTATGATTGCGAATCGTCCAAAAGTAATATCGCTAAATCGAAGCGCTAAAATACTGAAAATCTAAGAAACACTTTCTCCATCCATACGCGTGTTGAGTTACGGCAGGCTCAAGAATTTTTTACTCCGACGGAGATGGTTAGCACGGAACAAAATGCGTTTAAAATATTAATATTTCACGAATGCTCGCAAGATGTCATTATTTTAATTTTTTCTTGACAATCTCGGTACATTTGATTATATTTTCTGTAATTTTTTAAATGATGAGTATTTAGACCGTTCAGATTGTAATTTCTTACCAGAATAAATTCCGAAAAAGCAGTAAAAATTACGAGTACTGAATTATAAAAAACGCTGTTCATCAATCGTCTCATTTTCGTTCCGAATCGAATACAAATTACGCATTTCTAAATTCAATATTCTGGATTCATGTCGTTAAAAAAAACCACATTGTTGTCATGTGATGTATGTTTTAAATATAATAATTTATTAGCGTTTTGTATTTGTATTTTTGGTTTTCTGCCCTCCATTTTAATTGCTCAAAATAGTGAGGATAGCAATAGTCGTATCGACCGTTTACGGGGTGGAGTTCTTGGATTCAAGTTGAAATGGTCCGGGACTTCTTTTTCTGGATTGGGTTCACGTGCTGATGCTATGGGGGGAAGCATCAGCACGCTCTATCCGGCTGCCGATGTCATTTCCTCCAACCCCGCCGGCTTGGGTTTTGCCCACGGATTTCATATTACACTGGATTGGGCGCCGCCGTTGACCATCAATCCCGCTGGAATTTTCGGTATTGAAAATCGCATCAACGACCAGCTCGTGGAATCGGCGGCCAACAATAATCCGCCCATCGACCCCATCACCGGCAAGACGGATCCGGAAAGCGTGGTCGATAAAGCCAGGGTGAACGCCGACCTGTCCATGCGCGGCGGTCTTAAAGGCGGAGCCCTGATGTACGGCGTTCCTTACTTCACCATTGCCGCCTCCTTTCATCAACCCTTTCGATTTGCCACCGAGATGAACGTTTCTGGCATCGAATTTTTGGCTTCCTCTCTGGATGATCAGGGCAAAGACAGCATTCGTATGTTTGGCACTATCAACGGTAATTTAAATTTAAATTTCAATATCGCAACGTCCAGCATTGGTTTTGGCACACGTGTGCTGCCAAATCTCTCCATCGGCATGGTGTATGATAATTTCAATGGCGACTTGAATTTCGAGGGCACGTTTTTGCCGGAGGGCATCATTTCAAGCGCCGGCGGTGAAACCAAGTCGTTTAATTCGCCGGCGAGTATCGAATACGACAGCTTGTTCGCGGTGATCAAAGGGGACTGGGAGGGCAACGGATTTCGGATGCGCTGGGGGGTGGGCTACCACCCGATGAAAAACATCAGTTTGGATGCCACGGTGACTTTACCGGTCACGCTGGATCTGCACGGGCCTTTTTCCATGGTGCACAACGACATTCGTGCGCTAAATTTGGGAGCGGGCGAAGACGAAGACGTAATCGATGCCGACATATTTCTGGAAGACAACCTCACCAAGACTCAGAAGCGAATCACGAAAATCAACGGCATAGATATCGAAATACCGGGCTCGGCCACTTTCGGCTTTTCCGCTAAATGGGACAATTATGTGGCTTCCATCGTTTATACAAGTTATTTTAGCCAATTAGGTTACAAATTTTCTTATCAGCAGTTCGATAGTTTAAATGTCAAATTCAAAGAAGGCGATATCCATCAAGGAATTGATTTGGGCAGTGCTGTCCGATTGGGCATTGGCGTGAAACCGTTGATTTTAGGGCTTGGCGTGCTTTTTGCGAAATCGTTTCGTGAAGAGAACATCGAAATCGGTGCCAATCCCACCATTGCCGACAAGAAAAACATTTTTATCCCATTTTTCTCACTCGGTGGTGGCATTAAAATCGGGCCGCGATTCAACTTTGATTATATCCTCAACTTCTACAATTCCTCATTTCTAAGATTTTCAACTTCATATCGTTTGTAATTTTAATTAAAAATTGCGATTTCAATTTACGAAACTACATGGCCGTGGTGAATTCAAATAACAGGATAGGATTAATTTGCAAGGCATTCCTGGCTTTTTCTTGCTTTCTGTTATGGTTGCTGGCCGGCATCGCCCTACCACAAGAAGGCAAAATAAAACGCTTTGATTTAACAAAACCTCAAATAAACGCGGAGCTGTTAAATAGCCGTTTGAATTTAGATGCATCCATCACACTCACCGATGTGCCAGGCGGACTATTTATGAACGGCGACGCAACGGATGAAAAGGACATCGCCTGGGAGCCGGACTTAGAATGCACAATTCGCTACGGGCGTAAGCCCGGAAATCGAAATCTGGAAAATTATCCGGTTACAGTAAATATTAAAGGAAAGGGTAAACTGGTTTTAAATCCTCATGCCCACGGTATGGGCACGGGAATATATTATTGCATTTTAACCGGCGTGGATGATCCCACGTTGACTTCTGTGGAATTCAAAGTCATCGTGCAGGCCGAGAAAGCGCCCATCCCGAATCAGCCCAAAGGCGTCATCAATCTACAGAAAACGCCGGAATTTCGATGGGATGTGGTGCGAGGTGTACCTTATTACTTTTTGTTTCTTTCCGAAGGTAAAATCTCCATCGAACGAAATGAGGAGGATGAAATCACCGGCTTAGGGGGTTTAAACCTGACCTGGCAGGTGCTCACTTCGGAGTCCTCCATTCAATTCGGTAAGCCCGACCCTTCGGAAAATTTTGACAACGCACACATCCCGCCTCTGCTGCCGGGTGTGAAATACAACTGGATTGTTCTCAACAGCTACGGTCCTAGTACCGACCTGGTTTCGGGAGAAGTGGCGCCCTTGATTCCCACTGAATTTGAGGTGACGCGCCCGGTCCTTTCAGCGACACCGACTCTCGTTTTCCCTGAAAACGAGGGTATTGTTACATCCGATGAAATCATTTTCCAATGGCAGCCGGTTGCGGACGCTGACCGCTACCGCGTTTTTTTATATGAGCAAGCTGAATTTGCCGGCAATACTATTAAATATACCATGTGGAGTCAGGTTACCGGTGAAAATCGAGTACGCCTTGCAGCTAAAAATTTGTTAGTAAAGTCACAATATTTCTGGCGAGTGATCGCAGAAAATTCTAATGGAATTTCCTCCAGTGAGCGCCAGCCATTTCAGTTTGACGGCTCTGCCGGTTGGGCAAAATTCGAGGTCTCTTCTAAGGAAGGCCCGCTTTCGCGAGTATCATTTGACATCAGAAACGATGCCAATGCTTCAACATTGTTGCCGGCGTTAACGGACACTTTTGGCATAAGCAAAATCGCCTTACCGACAGGCAACTACAGCTTCACGGCATCCAGACCGGGCTTTTTAACCTCTTCGAAAAAATCCTTTACTGTGGCGTTGAACGATACCGTAACTTCAAAAGTAGAATTAAAACGCGGAACCACCACGCTCTCTGGTCAGATTGTAGATGCTACCGGCACGAAAGTTTTCAACGCCAGGGTGCAGCTCAAGTCCGGCGGCCAATTGGAATCCACCAAGAGTGACGCCGACGGTTATTTTTTATTTTCATTGAATCCAGGGAATTGGTCCATTCGAGTTTACAAGCCGGGCTATGAAATTCAGGAATTCCAACCCTTGCCCGCATTGGTACAGGATGAAGCCCGTAATTTGGGAACCATCACGTTGAAGCTCGCGCAGATTCAGGTTAGCGGCCAGGTGAAATTCGCTGCCGATGGACGTTCTTTACCCGGCGTGCGGGTGCAAGCACAAAGTGGGGATGTCTTCTTCGCCACCACCACCGATGACCAGGGAAAATATACTTTCATGTTAGGGCCGGGAAACTGGCAAATCAAACTCAATTCGCAGGGTTTTTATAAATCACCCTCGCTTTATTCTTTGAATCTGGTTGAAAATCAAGCCCCGGTCACCACCAACTTTCAACTTTTCACCGGCAGTTTAATTTATGGGAGTGTGCGCTTTCAAGAGCGCGGTGTGGTGGAAGCCCGCGTGCTGCTCTTCGATAAAAACAGCGGCGAAATGCTGCAATCGGTGACCACCAACAACCAGGGTGCCTATTCTTTGGGCGTTCGCGATGCGGGCACGTATTTACTCGCGGCCACCCATCCTGATTTTTTGGAGCAGCAAAGAGAAATCACGGTGACAGGCAGTGAAACCCTCATTGAAAATTTCGATTTGACCGAAGCCGGGTTTGTGGCGGGCACGGTTAAGCATGCAGATACGCAGTTGCCCCTACAAGGCGTAAAAATTTTTGCAGTAGAAGACACCACCCGCCGCACCCTCTCGGACGCCAACGGGCAATACCTGCTCAGTTTGCCGCCTGAAACCTCTTTCAATATCGATGCCGAATTGGCCGGATTTGACAATCCCGGACCCTTTTCCGTGCGGGTGTCCGCTGGCGCAACCACGACTTTAAATATTCTCATGAAGCCCATTTCATCCGGCATTCTTAAAGGCAAAGTTACCAACGGCTTTACGCCGGTAGCCGGGGCGCTTGTGGAAGTGATTAGCAGCACCATCAAAGCCGAAACGGATTTGAACGGAGATTTTGAAATTGAATTGCCGCCGGGGAATTATAATCTCAAGATTTCTAAAGAATGCCACATTCCCAGGTTTTTGAGCCTGGTGCTGGCGGCCGGCGAGATCAAAGAGGAAACGTTTGTGCTCGACGAGCTCACCAGCGTGGTAGCGGGTAACATTCGCGACCGGCAGGGTGCAGCCATTTCAGGCGCCTTTGTGCAAGCGGCAGAGGTGCCCGTGAACTCTGAGACCTTTTCGGATTCCTCCGACGTTAACGGTGTGTACGAAATCTGCTTGCAAGGCGGACAGTTCAGACTGATCGTGACGCATCCGGGCTACAAACAGCAAAGTGTTTTGATCGCCATTAACGATGGCGATCGTAAGACCGGTGTTGATTTCACCCTCGACGACAATTTTTCGATGGTTTCGGGCAGGGTCGTGGACACGTCAGGTGTAGCCATTCCGCAAGCGGATGTACAGTTGGAAAATGATTTTCAGATTTTAACCGACGTTTCCGATTCCGCCGGGCTTTATGTCATCGAAAGTATCTTCCCCGGCCTGTCCCGCATCCGGGCTCAAAAAGCGGGCTTTTTCGGTAAAAATCAAATTTTAACGATTGCCGGGCAGGAGCAGCTTGATCTGGATTTGACGTTGTATCCTGAAAACGGTTTCATCAGCGGCAGCGTGCGAAATTATCAAGATAATCAGGGCCTCGATGGCGCCACGGTGACCGCGACCTTTTCCGAAGACACGGATCGCTTTTATACAGACACCACAGACGCGTCGGGAAATTACGAGCTCAATAACCTGCCCGTTGTGACCGCCGCGACTTTTACTCTTTCCGCCTTCAAGAAAGGATTTATTTCGAAAGATCTACAGAGCGGGATAGCGGTCAATTCTACCCATGTTGATTTTATCCTGATAAATCCGGATGGCGTCATCGCCGGGGTGGTGCAGGACGTCGATACCGGCGAGCCCCTTGCGAACGCAAAAGTAGAGCGCAGCGGCAGCACTTTAGAGCATTTCACAGACGATCAGGGAAAATTTTTACTGACCGCTCTGGACCCCACCGAAGTTTATACCATCACCGCCTCCAAAACCGGCTTTAAACCCAGTTCTCTGGAAAATATTTCCGTGGGTGATACCAATGTGGTAGTGGAACTTTTAAGACGATACGCTTATGTCATGGGCACTGTCACCGATGGCGACAGTTTGCCCATGGAAAACGTTGAAGTTCAAGCTATTCCGGGCGGCGAAGTAGGCCGCGAAAAAGTGACATTTACGGACGCTTCAGGCCATTATAAACTCCGACTCATCGCCGATAGTTATGAAATCCGGCCGGTGAAATTGAACTTTCGCAACAGCCCGCCTTCAAGTCCGGTCTCGCTCATAGAAGATTCCACCCAAACCGGCGTGGATTTTATGTTGACGCCTCAACAATTGCAGTTCATAAATATCCTGGGAGAAACGGAGATTTCCAACGACGATCAAACCGTTTGTTTTGTGGCCAATCCGAAAGATTTGGACAACCTGGATATCGAAAATATTGGCAAACTCAAATGGAGTGTGGACGTTTCAAATCAGGCTGCCCGCATCGATTCCAATGGCTGTTTGCAGGTAAACGCTAACTTTTTTGGTGAATTGATCGTCACCGCGACGGAACCGGGAACGGAAATCAGCGGCAATTTGAAAGTCATAGTAAAGGCGCCGGTGGACTCTACCACCGAAACCATTCTTTTTGATGACCGCGGCTTGCAGCTGATTTTGCAGAAAGGTTCGATTCTTACCAGCGAAGAATTGCTGGTATCAAAACTGCCTGTGGTGCCGGCGAAAAAAGGTCGCGCTGAAATTTTTACTGCAGACTCTTCATTTACCATTAAACCGGCCGGCACTTTCTTCGTGGGCACCACAAATGAGCAGGGCAATTTTGAACCGGGCCTGGATTTGATCACGGTCAATTCCACGGTGAAGCTTTCGCTGCCGGCACCTCCCAACACGGAAAATCAACGGCGGTTCATCGCCAAGTGGAACGACAAAAAAAGCAAGTGGGATCTTCTGGCTTCTTCTGAAAAAGGCAACAATCGGATTGAAGCCAACATTTTCGATGTGGGTGAATATGTCGCCCTGGCCTTGTCCAAACCGTTGGACATTGAAAATTTTACTCTGCTGCCCAATCCTTTTTCACCAGAAAAAGAAATCGATCGGCAAAAGGGGTTGAAAATCGAATTTGACATCTCTTCCATGGCCGCGCCGAATCCGCTGTTGACGGTGAAAATTTACAATCTGGAAGGGAATTTAGTCAGAGTTCTGCACGATCAAACGCCCTTTCCGAGAGGGCATTCGGTGCTTTACTGGGATGGCACAACCGACAAAGGTAGTATGGGTCGAAACGGCCGATACATTATTCAATTTATTCTACAAGACCCCAGCGACAAGCGAGAAAAATTGAAATCCGTGGTATTAATTAAATAGGCGAGGAATGAAGGTGAAATTAGCTAAAATCGGTCGTTTGTTTTGGCTAACCGCTTTTACAGTTTGTTATGTGAATGTTGGATTTGGTCAGAGGCTTTCAAATATTCCGGCAGCTTTTTCCGAGGCCGGACTTGGCGTACGTCCTGCCGGTATGGGTCAGGCTTACACCGCCATCTCCAACGACGCCAACGCGTTTTTAACCAATCCCGCTGGTTTGATGATGGGTACCCGCCCGAATTTTACCGCCAATTATGCCAAGCTGTTTGGACTCATTCCTTCGAGCTATCTCGGTTTGCTCTATCCGATGGGTAAAATGCAAGCGCTGGGTGCGGGCTTTTTATATACTGGAGACGACGCTTTAAGTGAATTTACCTTGGGTGTTTCCTACGCTTTCACCTTCCCCAATTTACCCATTGGCGGAAACGATATTTATTTTGACCAGATGTCTTTCGGCATTACCGTCAAGGGGCGTTGGGCAACCTTCGGAAATAATGTCGATGGCGGAGAAAACCGGGTGACGGGTTCCGGCGGCGGTATCTCGGTGGATTTTGGCTATCTTTTGATCACTAACGAGCATTTGTCTCTGGGTTTCATGCTGCGGGATGTTTTGAATACCTTCCGCTGGAATTCATCTGCCAGTGGCGCCTATTCCGAGGGGGTGCCGGCGACCTTACGTTTGGGGGGAGCGTATCAAATCGACGGCATCGTGCTGGCGTTCGATCTCCGCAAAGCCCTGCACGACGACACCGCCAATCGTGCCTACATTGGCATGGAAAAATCTTTTTTTGAATCGGTGTTTTTGCGTGCGGGTTTTTCCAACAACCTGGGCACTTCGGATCTCAACCGCCGCTGGAGTTTTGGCATGAGTTTTCTTCGCGGAGTGTTTGAAAATTATACCATCGGAATAAATGCCGCCTACCGGGTGGGCAATATTGAAAATCTTTTGCGCTTTGGTCTGGACGTTTCCTGGGGTGTGCCGAAAAAAGTCACCAAAGGACGGGTGTATTAATGCTCGTAGGGACTGGCAACGTACTATGAAATGAAAAAGGGCTTTCGCCACAATGGAGTTTTTTTCCGCATCACCTTGCGAAGTTTTGACAGCGCTTCCCTGGTCACGCGCTCGCCTTCCTCGATCATGTAATTCAACAGCTTAAATTCCGACCAGTGTACCAGCCCGACATTCGGGCGAATGACCACATCCGCTAATTTCAAAAGCTGCAGATTGTAATGCCGCGCCGTCATGTGGTTGGTTTGGAAAATGATGTTGATGACGTTATCGAGATCCGGATGTTCATTCAGTTGTTGACCCACATCCACAGCGATGACGATATCCGCTCCCATTTCTCTAAGAGGTTCGATGGGTGCCGGACAGACCACGGAGCCATCCACCAACAGGAAACCGTTGACTTCATACGGCGGCAAAAAGCCCGGTATGGACGCGCTGGCGCCCACTGTAGCACGCAAGTCGCCGTCACGGAAAACCACAGGCTGGCCGTTAAGAATGTTAGAGGCAATGGTGATGAAAGGTATTTTAGTTTCTTCAATTCGACCTTCGGGTATCAGAAATTCCATGGCGGTTTGCAGCCTTTTACCGCTTACCAGAGATGGTTTGCTTTGTGCCAGATTAACCACAACCCGTTCTTTGACTAATTTAGCAACCTGGCCAAAGAAATTTTCAACCGGCTCTTTGCGTTTGAACAAATCCAGACCGCTTTTTTTGAATTCCTCGCTTACCAGAAATTCGTTGAATCTTTGTTCTACTTTTTTGGCCTGGCCTGTCGTAGCGTAAATGGAGCCCACCACCGCCCCGATGCTGGTGCCCGCTAACATGTCGATGGGAATGTTCTCTTTTTCCAGCACTTTTAACACGCCCACGTGTGCACACCCTCTGGCGCCGCCGCCGCCTAACGCAATGCCTATTTTCGGTCTTCCTTTCACTTTAAAGTACTCTCCTTAATCTTTAAGAATTTTAACGAACGACCAGCATTTTTTTCACGATTGAAACATTATCCGATTTTAATTGATAAAAATATAAACCCGCCGGCACACGCAAATTTTTCGCATCGCTGCCATCCCAGAAAACGCTGTTTCGCCCCGCCGGTTTCATTTGATTTTTTAACAGAACCCGTACTTGCTGTCCAAGAATATTGTACACGGTCAGACTCACCCTGAGCGATTGCGGCAGGTCAAAATCAATAGTAGTAGAAGGCGCGGCCGGATTGGGATAATTTTGTACTAAATGAAAATTTGATGGCATTTTACGCTCTTTTATTTCCAGTAACATGCCGTCTTTGTTGACAGTGAAAGTTGAATCCGGTGCGTTGTGGGGATGAAGCGAAACAAGACCGTTTAAATCTTGGCTGCTGAAGTAGAATTGGATCATCTCATTCCCTGAGACACCTGGTATCGTAGCGACAAATTGATTAGGTTCACTCCCTTGTGACATCAAAACAGTTTGATTGAATTGGTTGTCTGGCCCGGCATAAATTAAATAAATCTGGTTGGAATCGAGTCCAGTTTTGGATGCAATTTTGATGCTTATTTCAAGGTCTTCATTAGTATTTACAGACACATCAGGAAGATTGCTGAAAGCCGTGCCGTGAAATAAAACCGCTTCCAGTGCGTTTACGATTCCCCAGCCAAATAACGTGTCCGGAGAATTTGCCCGATCTGCCGTGGACAGCAAGGCGTCCCGCACTTCCATAGGCGTTAAATAAGGATGGGCTGAAAGGATGAGTGCGGCCACGCCGGCCACCGCCGGACAGGAAAAGGAAGTGCCTCCGGTGTAGCGATAGGTCGAAAATGGGTCGTCGTCGGAGGGTACGGCGGTGTAAACAGAGGAACCCATTGCTACGACCTCTGGTTTGATGCGGCCATCTGCGGTGGGGCCCACCGAGCTGAAGCTGGACAAATGTTGGTTGCGATCCACCGCACCCACCGCGATCACGCTGTCGCCGTCGGCCGGAGAAATGATGATGTGCCAGCGGCCGTTTCTTTCGTTGCCGGCGCTGTTGAGTACCACCACGCCCCGGTTGACGGCCAGATCGGCTGCGATGGTGGTGACCGCGGTGTTGCCGTCCATTTCGTTGGGGGTGTAAAAATCCAGATACCCGAGCGAGCTGGTTACGACGTCCACTCCCTGGTTTTCCAGCCATTCAATTCCCGCGACCCAGTTGTCTTCTTCCTGGGTAACTTCCTGTGTGATGTCTTCTGTTTTGGCTAGTAGAAAACTGGCGCCAAAACCCGTTCCGATCAGCTGGCCTTCTTTAAATCCCCCAACCGTGGAAAGCGTCTGCGTGCCGTGCTGATGCTGGGAGGGAACGTCCTGTCCAGGCTGATTCTCCGTGATGCCGTCGTGATTGATGAAGTCATATTCAGCGATGACATGGAGGTTCTCGAAAACTTCGTGGCCGCGATATTTAAAGCCGGTGTCTAACATGCCGATCCAAACGCTTTTGCCGGTGATGCCCAGGCTGTGAACCGCCGTAGTGTTGATGATCTGGTTTTGCGTGAGGGAAGAGCCGTAATTGTAAACGTTTTCCTGCGTGGCATTTGGTTGTGTGGTCAATTCATCCGGCAAGTAGATAAACGGTTGTTTTCGCCGTGCCCTGGCCACGGGTTGAATTTTTTTTACGAACGGCAGCGCTTTGATGGCTTCGATTTGCTCAGAGTCCAGGCAAGCGCTGACGGCGTTGAGCCAGTTAGAAACCACTAACGGCTGGCCGCCCATGGATTGAATTTGTTCGAGATAATCATGCCGGACCGGTAAATCGTGCTGATCGACCAGATTGTCCACAGTGCGCACTTTTGCACGTCGGCTGAGGGCACGCGTCGTTAAATGGCTTTTGGCCTGTTTATACAGATGAGAAGATTTTGACAGTTTTTCGCTCGCTTTATTTTTAAAAAATATCCAGTATTTTGAGCAATCATTTGGAGGCGCGCTTTCAACACCTTGCTGGGTAAAAATGATCAAGAGCAATAAAATCAACAGGGATGTCAGTTTGTGCATGTGGGGTCTCCGCGTCATTGGTTTGCTGCAAAACGTCTCATCATTTTTTGCTGTTTTGGGTGGTCTTTCTTTAGAGACTGTGTGAAAACGCGCAAACTACGCCTCTGTCATCCCGCAACCGCGGGATCTTTTTTGTTTGGGCGTAAAGTGCTGTTTATTAAAAAGATTCTTTCAACCTGCCCTGCAAAGCGAGGAATGACAGTAGTGGCGAAATTGGTTGTTTTTTGCATTTCGACTTTTCACACAGGCTCTTTATTTTGAAATCACCCGTTGCATTTTATTAACGTCTTTTTACGGCTAGCAAAGTGATGTCGTCTGTTTGGCTTGCGCCTGCCATAAAATTGTGAATATCCGCGTTAATTTGTTCGAGGATATCGTTTAATTTCAATGACTCCATGTTGTTGTTTAGAACAACCGATTCGATAAATTTTAAAAGTTTCCTGCGGCCATAGAGTTGCTTTTTCAGATTTTGACTTTCGATGATGCCGTCCGTGTACAAAAGCAGGATGTCACCCTTATTGAATTTAAGCACTTTCTCCGAATCGAAATTCACTTCCAGAATGCCCAGTGGCGGCGACGTGCTGGCCAACTCGGCGATGGTGAGGTTGTTGGAAATGAAAATGGGCGGTGGATGCCCGGCATTCAGGTATTTGAATTCGCCCGAATCTACATGCAGAATGCCGAAAAACAGAGTCAAAAAAATCGACTCCGCGGTGCTTTTTAACAGCAGCCGGTTTAGATTTTGCACGATTTGATTGGGTGACGTGGTGAATTCCAGCTGGCTGTGAATGGCCGCCTGTACCGTGGAGGTTAAGAGCGCCGCCGGCACACCTTTGCCGCAGATGTCGCCGATGGTGATAGCGATGGTGCTGCTGGAAACAGGAATAAAGTCACAGTAATCACCGCTTACGGTTTCACAGGGATGCGTGAAATTGGCAATCTCGAAATTATTCAGGCTGGGAGTAGAAGTCGGAAGCAATCTTTCCTGAATTTCCCGTGCAATAAACAAGTCTTTTTCGAATTTTCTTTTTTCCAGAGCTTGATCGTAGAGCATGTCATTTTGTACAGCATAGGCGATTCGCAGCAAAATCGTGCTCAGGAGTTCGTTTTTTCGTTTTGAAATGATATGCTTACTCTTGTTTTGAGTAAAATAAACCACGCCCAGAATGCCATTCAATCCAAAGCTATCCATAGGCAAGCCTTTGATTTTCGAGGCCATCAAAGGCAGCGCCAATTTGCGCCAGACGGCTTGCTCGAGAGCGGCGGTATTTTCAGTATCGGTTTGAGTGCCTGCCGTGACGAAATTGACGCTTTTTTTTCGGATGGCGTCGTTTATGATGGTCCAATCATATTCGGACAGGTTGCATCCAAATAACTGCGCGCCCAGTTGTTTTTTGCCTACTTTAAACCGCAGTTTGTTCGCCTGGTCGAACTGTAAAATCAACGCTCGCTCTGCGTGGATGAGCGACGTCGCCAGATCCAGCATGGTTAGCAGCACCTCGTCGGTGGTGATGCGGGTTTCTTTATTATGGGCAAATTTGGAGAATTCCTTTTGCACCCACTGTTCCGTGTCCAGGCCGGTCTGGCTGCTTTCAGGCGATTTTATTTCATCGTAAAATAGAATTTGGACGGTGCCTAACTGAATACGGTCGCGATCATGCAGGATGCGATTTTTGAAGTGATTATTATTGAGGAGAGAGCCGTTTTTGCTATCCCGGTCTTCTATTTGAAAAAGATTGTTTACGAAACGAATTTCTGCGTGATGTCTGGAAACCGAGACATGGTCGATGACGATGTCGTTATCTTCTTCCCGACCGATGGTGTAATTTTTCGAAAACAAATGGACCGTTTTTTCCAGCCCCATTTCACTGGTGATGAGTAACTTTGCGCGATACAAAATTTTCTGGCAGCGTTCGCAGGTTAAACTTTCAGGGGAATTTTCAAACTGACACGATTCACAGATCATTTTAAATCAAATCCTTCTGGCAGGTTTCTAAATCCTTCAGCAACTCTTTTGCTGTTGCGTAGCGATCTTCAGAATCTTTGGCCAGGGCGCGCTGAAGGATGGGCTCAATGGCCGATGGCAGCTCGGGGTTGATTCTGGTCACCTCTTCCGGCTGCACGTGCACAATTTTGTAAACCACGGTGGGGATGTTGTCGCCATCGAACGGATGGATGCCCGTCAGCATTTCGTAGAGGATGACACCCACCGAAAATATATCGGAGCGGCCGTCTAAATTTCGACCTTCGATTTGTTCGGGAGACATGTAGTAGGGGGTGCCGATGATGCTACCCGTTTGTGTCAACGTGCCCAGATGCGGCATCTGCGCGATACCGAAGTCGGCGACTTTCACGTTGTCGTTCTGGGTCAAAATAATATTCGATGGCTTGATGTCGCGATGTACGATGTCATTTTCATGGGCAAAATGCAGCGCTTTGCAGATTTGGTGTACGATTTTCAACGAACGCGCGAAAGTGATTCTGCTCTCCTTCTCCAGTACCTGCTTCAGATCCTGACCCTGCAGATATTCCATCACAATGTACGAGAAATCATTCTCATCATCAACATCGTAAATCACCACGATGTTGGGATGTGTCAGCCGGCCAGCAGCCCGCGCTTCTCGAAACAAGCGATCCTTCAAATTGGTGATTTCATGCAAATTGGTGGTGAAGTCATACGCCACCTGTTTGATGACTACCGTGCGATCCAGCTTCGGGTCCCAGGCTTTATAAATGAGCCCCATGGATCCCCTACCAATCTCACTTTCAACAATGTAACGGCCGATGCGTTTTACCTGTTTAATGCCTCCCAAAATTGTCTGTGTTTCGTCCAACGTTTCCTCGGTGTTTTCCAGCTCCGGCGTCTCCTCTAATTGCGATTTTTCTTCCGAAGTTAAAATGTCGCCGGTATCCACTTTATCGAATTGTACCGGTGTCACCGAGGCTACGCGATCTTTGAAAATGCCGTTGGTCTGTTCATTCTCGATTTGACGGTCCACCGGGGCCATTGGTTTTATGGAGTTGGATTTACTTCGAAGCTTCAACGATTTTAAATAGGATTTAAACGAGGGGTGGATTCTAACTCCCACAAATAGCAGGCCCAGAACCGCAACGCTGCCTAAAACGATGCCAACGGTCCAGAATAACCCATTTGACCCGCCAGATTGCGCGGGCACGGGATTCAATTCGGCAGGCGGGTTGGTATCGGCGGTTTTTTCGGATAGCCTCTGTTTTGTGCCTTTCTCCGGATTGGAAGACGTTTCATTTTGATCTTCGGACTCCCCTTCAACCACGGTGTCTGAAGATTCTTTTGAAATGAGCGGTTCGGAAGAAGCCAGCAGCGGTTTGACGGGTTTTGATTTATTAGTTTCAGATTCGGTAACGAGTGGTTTTTTCGAGCTTTTTGTCGGCGGTTTAGATTCCTCGGAATCGGTGGCAGAAGGCTCAGTCAGAAACTCCGCGAGGGACGTGTCCTGAGCCACCGCCAGAGAAGCCCGGGCTTCGGCTAATTTCACCGCTGCCTCCCCATAAGTGGAATCGATGCTCTGAAAGAATTCGATGGCTAAGGACCAATTTTCGTTCTCGAAGGCTTGCAATCCGTTCTGATAGACTTGTTCCTGCAAGGCTTGCTGCAAAGCGGCGTTGATTTTTTCGTGTTCGGGATAATGACTTTGGGCCTGCCGCAGCAGCGCCACCCCTTCTTCTATTTTCCCTTCGTTTTCAAGGGTTGCGAAGGATTCCAGAATGGCTTCTGGAGCGGTTTTACTTTTGGCCTTTTCCAAATTCGCTTGCGCATCTTTGAGGTTGGGATCGATTTTGAGGGCTTTTTCGCAGGCGGTAATCGATTTAAAATAATCGCCCGTGCGCAAATACAGGTCGCTCAATTTGTTCCAGACCACTTCCTGGTTTTCATTCAATTGCGCGGACGTCTCCAGAGCCTGGATGGCAGCCGGCCAAGCTTGCAAATCGTAATAAGTCAAGCCCAGCTCGGCATAAGCCGGAGCATAATTAGGGTCGAGGTTCAGGGCGTTGTTAACGCTGGAAAGGGCATCTTCGAATTTATTTTGTGCTCGCAGTTGTGCAGTGTGAAAGGTATAAGCATTTCTGAGATAGAGTTTGAGTCCTTTGAATGGTTTACCATGTTCACTTTGCGCTCGTCGCAAATTTTCAATGGCTTCGGCGTATTCCCCTTTTTGAAACTGAGCAACTCCCAAACGGTAAGCCGCTTCCTTGAAATCCGGATGGATGGCTAACGCTTTTTGAAAATTTTCAATTTTGTCGGATAGACTTCTGGCTTTTTGGCCTTTTTCAAAATAACTTTGCGCCTGCGGATCGATGGCCTGTGAAAAGGCGGCACCACCGTGCAGCAGATAAATAATTAAAATTATGGCCAGTTTGTCGAACATGAATTGTGCGCGGCCGGTCAATTGCACCTCGAAATAAATTAATGTCGATTTTTGGACTTGTTCAAAAATTGCACAAGATTAAATTGACTTATTCAATCTAATTTATACAGAAAGTATTTTTGATTTCAGATGAATTGGTTAAATGCTTTTGGGAGCGGGTAAGCGGCGCAATGGATGCTGGTCCCAAAAAATATATCCGTTGATTTTAGAAATCTTTTGCGGTTAGTGTGGCGAACATATTAGGGTGCCATTGTCAAATCGAGTCGTGAGATAAATTCTATCACTAAATAAAATTGGATTAATTATTTAAATAGCTGTAGAAGATACTATTTTCCATCAAAATTGTCAAGCGCTTTTCTGGTTTAATATGAAGAAAGTGGACAAGCAACGAAGTGACTCCACCAAAAAAAAATACCGAGAGCTTTGTTCGGAATTGCTGAAGATAAGTTATTTATTAACATTTCTCACTTCGTGACGTGATTCATAAACCAACTGTTAATTAAGAGGT
>JBHHXN010000024.1:0-44331 GCA_046757025.1 bacterium | reverse complement strand
AAATAAATATGAAAAGTGACGATACTGTAAATGTGACATACATTAGTTTAAAACCAATAAATGAGTAGTAAAATTCTTTTTATCGATAGCGGTAAAATAGACCGTTAGAATCAGGTAAGTGTAACCAATCATAGGGGATATCAAAGAATGGGCCTATTTTTGACCGGACAACCGGATTCTCAAGATGTACAGGATTTCCTTTTCAAGAAAATTACCATGGGAATCAAAATTGATAATCGGGTCAATCAGGGGAGGTATAAAAAAGGCATTCAAAGAGCGGACAGAAAAAATTATTGGTTGAGATTAGTAAGATTACAATTTCGTGTACGTGGGGGCAGTCCCAAAAGTCCAAAAATACACACACCTTCATGCTGAGTCCCGAAGTATCTTCAAGAAAGCACGTCTGTTTTTAATCAACTAACCCCCTTCGACGCAGTCAATCCTGATCTTGTCGAAGGACTCAGAGTGAAGAAACACGACTTTTGGGTCAGCCCCTACCTCAACAACCAGAATCGGTTAAGCAAATGGCAATAAAAGTTTCTAATGAGGGCAAAGTGGTTGTTAATTTCAACGCGGATAGCATGGTGAACGAGGTAATTATTCTGGAACTAAAATCATTTCAGGCGATCATCATGGCGCTTGAAGTGCCATTAGTTAATTATTTAACAGCGACCGCAAAACCGGTGGGCCGGCTTCTGAAGGTTTTGGCCCCAAAAAGTAGAAGTCAAAAGAAAAGTTAGTGTTTTACCTGGAGAGGAGTCATACTGTAAATCCGGTTTATCGGGTGATGTTGGTAGAAAAAGATGAAAACGCTGTGATCGGTTATCTGTGAATAAATCAACCATATTCTTCAACTTCAAAAAAGGAGATTTTGATGGGCGAGCAGGATGAGCTCATGCAAATTTTTCTCGCCGAATGCAGGGAAAATATCGACTTCCTCGATGAGGAAATCGTCAAACTTGAGACGGACCCGAATAATCGAGAACTGTTGGACGAAATTTTTCGAGCGTTTCATACCCTCAAAGGCAATGCCGGCATCGTCGGTATGAACCGCTTTGGCACCCTGTCCCACGTCACAGAAGAAATCTTAACTGAAATTCGCGATGGAAAACGCGAAATCAATTCTGAGGTTATCAACTTTTTGCTGGATTCTCTGGATCAGTTAAAAATTCTTCACAAAGCTATGGAAGAAACTGGCAGTGACCAGCTTGAAGTTGAAGAGCCATCTGAAAAATCCGCGGTGAGAACAATTCAATCTCCGCCATCTTGTGATGCAAAATCAGCAGCGACTCCGGAACAAAAAATATCCTCAGATAAAGCAGAAAAAGTAGCTCGAGAAAAAAATGCAGCGAAACCTGGCTCGGAAGACGTTGAATCACCTCCAGGGGAAGAAAAAAAAGAAGAAAGTAAAAAAAAAGCAGATCACTCTGCTGCACAAAAAGTAACTCCACCGCAGTCAGAAAAAACTGAAGGTCTTCCGGACTCAGCGGTCGAAAAACAGATCAAAAAGAAGACTTA
This sequence comes from bacterium, assembly GCA_046757025.1. Lineage (GTDB taxonomy): Bacteria > Zhuqueibacterota > Zhuqueibacteria > Oceanimicrobiales > Oceanimicrobiaceae > JBHHXN01. Next base: position 42,813 of record JBHHXN010000024.1, on the reverse strand, counting down.
TCCAAAATCCGGGCAAGCGGATTCATCTGCCGCTAACCAAACGAAACAAACAGAAATCATTAACGAATGGCACCAGGGAGACTCTTCAATCCGGGTAGATGTTTCAGTGCTCGACCGTCTTATGGAATTTGTGGGTGAATTAGTGCTGTCACGAAACCAGATTCTGCAATTTTCAGAGCACCTTTCCGACGCTAATTTTAATTCCACCTGTCAACGGTTCAATTCCATCACCAATGATCTCCAGGAAATTGTCATGAAAGCGCGAATGCAGACCATAGGCAGCGTATTCTGTCGGTTTCCTCGGGTGGTTCGCGATATCGCACGCCAGAACAATAAAAAGGTTCAATTAAAACTGGAAGGCCAGGATACGGAGCTCGACAAAACCATAATCGACGCCATTCGCGATCCGCTAACACACCTGGTTCGCAATGCCATAGACCACGGAATCGAAGATGAACAAACTCGGATCAAGGCCGGCAAATCTCCTGAAGGTACTCTTATCTTAAAGGCCTACCATGACGGTGGTCAGGTAATTTTGGAGATCATCGACGATGGCGCGGGCATCGATCATCAAAAAATTCGCCAAAAAGTCGTGGAAAAAGGGTTGCTCACTGACGAGCAAGCAGAGATGTTGTCTGAAAACGAAGCCCAGGAGCTGATATTTCTGCCAGGCTTTTCAACTTCTGCCCAAGTGACCAATATTTCCGGACGAGGAGTAGGTATGGACGTGGTGAAGACAAATATCCATAAAATCGGCGGTCGAATAGAAATTTCCAGTAAACCTACCCTAGGTACGACCATAAAGATCGATTTACCTCTGACCATGTCCATCATAGACGGTCTTCAAGTTACAATTGCGGGTAAACGATATGTAATCCCCCTTTCATTTGTAGTGGAGTGTATCGAACAACATCGCGATAACGAAAGAGACCGCTCAGACCGCCGTGTTATTATTTTACGTGATACATTCATTCCGTATATCCGGTTACGAGAGTGGTTCAGGATAAGCGGAAAACCGCCGGAGGTAGAGCAGATGGTTATTACAGAAGTTGGCGGCCACCGAATTGGTTTGGTGGTAGACGAAGTAATTGGACATTACCAAACCGTTATCAAATCATTAGGGAAAATTTATAAAGACGTTGAAGGCGTCTCCGGTACGACCATTTTAGGCGACGGCACTATTGCCTTGATACTGGACATTCAGAAACTGGTAGAATACGCCGTCAGGCAGGAGCAAGCATTAAACCAAAAAATCAAATATATTTAATAATTGCCAATTTTATTAATCTACAGGACAATTGTAAAAATGCTCCGTCAAGCGTCCTCGCTTGACGTTTACTTAGGCGGGGACGCCTGCTTAAGCATCTGTAAGAGAATCAAATTCTTTGTTACAATAGTTTTGTAATCTATTTAACATAAATTCAGATCTCACAAAAATTGAGAGTTGATGAGGAAAAAATACCAAAACGAAAGTCCTTGCTTAGTGACAGAAACCTCATATTCTAAATTTGTAAATTATATGCCAACGAAAGGAAAGTGGAAATGTTACCTGGAAACAACCTGAAACTAAAAACGAAACTTATCGGAATGTTCATACTGATAGGCTGCATACCGCTATTATTGATGGGTTGGTGGAGCGCACATATTGCAACTAAATCGCTTATGGAAAAAACATATGAACATCTTGAGTCGGTTCGTGAAATTAAAAAAACGCAAATTGAAAAATTCTTTAAAGAATGCCAGGACGATGTCGACGCCCTGGTGGAAATCGCGGGTACTTTGCGGACGGAAGCTTTCCAGAAACTAATAGCTATCAGAGAAATAAGAAAAAATCAGATGCAATATTTTTTTGAAAAACAATTAGAAGAAATCCAGTTATTGTCTGAAAATCCTTATACAAAAAAAGCTTTTTGGGAATTAAAAAAAGCGGACAGAACAGCACGACAAAGGGGATTTTCAGGCATGGATTTATTTAAAAATCCGGCCTTTAAAAACACCTACGATGAATACAACAAAACTTTACTGCGTTACCAGGAAATCCTTGGTTATTCCGATATATTTCTCATTGGTCCCGATCAGGGTAATGTGATTTATTCATCTAAATTAAAGTCCGATTTTGGAACACAGCTCCAAAAAGAAAAGACCCTTCTTGCCAAAATTTGGAAGGAAACACAGCGCGCTGGAAAACCGGTTTTTTCTGATTTAGAGCCTTATGCGGGAGCTCCAGCTATCTTCGCAGCCTGTCCCTTATTAGAAAACGGCAAATTGTTTGGAGTACTCGCCATTCAAATTTCTAATGAAGCCATAAATAATATTTTGAAAGATCGCATTGGACTGGGTAAAACTGGAGAAGTTTACCTAGTTGGACAAAACCTGCTGATGCGCTCTGATTCGTATTTAGATCCGGACAATCGATCGGTTGTGGTTTCTTTTGCAAACCCAGCCAATGGCAAAGTCGATACCAAAGCCTCTCGGCAAGCTCTGGCCGGTCGGGCAGGAGAAGATGTCATAATTAACTACCATGGCCATCCGGTTCTTTCAGCGTATGCTCCACTTGAATTTGCCAACCAACGATGGGCGATTGTCGCTGAGATCGACGCTGCTGAAGTATTTAGCCCGATGGATGAGCGTGGGAAAGAATTTTATAGTAAGTATAAAGACTACTATGATTATCCGGACTTTTATCTCATTCATCCGGACGGCCATGTGTTTTATTCAGTAACGAGAGAATCCGACTATCACACAAACATGGTTACCGGCAAATACAGCAACACCAATTTCAGCAGACTCATTCGGGAGATTCTGAATACAAAGAAGTTTGGATTTGTTGATTATGAGCTTTACCCCCCGAAAAATAATGAACCAACTGCTTTTATAGCCGAACCCATTTTGCATCAGGGAGAAGTTGAAATGATAATAGCGTTGCAACTCCCCACGAAATCTTTGGCTAAAATTATGCAAAAACGCGATGGCATGGGCCGGACGGGTGAAACTTATCTCGTCGGTTCAAATAAACGTATGCGTTCAGATTCGTTTCTCGATCCACAGGGACGTTCCGTAAAAGCCTCTTTTTTAGGCACGGTACAACAAAATGGCGTCGACACCGAAGCGGTAACCGCTGCGCTCTCTGGAAATACCGGTGCAAAAGCTATTTCAGATTATAATGGACATAAGGTTCTGTCTGCGTATACGCCAATCGATATTGGCAAAACCAGGTGGGCGCTGTTGGCTGAAATCGAAGAAGATGAAGTAAAAGAGCCCATTAAAGCGTTAGTTACTTCCACAATCATATTTTGCTTTATTTTCGCTGCCATTGTCTCGCTTCTAGCACTATTCATATCGCACAAAATCACCAATCCATTAATTGAAGGGGTGGCATTCGCCAATACGGTAGCAAAAGGTAATTTAGACACCCATATTGAAATCGATCAAAAAGATGAAATCGGCATGCTTTCAACCGCATTACAGAGTATGATTAGTCGGTGGCGCAAAGTGGTGAGCGAGGTCAAGTCGGTTGCAGAACACGTTGCTTCCGGCAGCGTACAACTAAGCGCCACTTCAGAACAAATGGCCGAGGGCGCCACGGAACAGGAATCCGCCGCCCAGGAAACCTCCTCCATGATGGAACAGATGAGTTCAAATATCCGGCAAAATGCCGACAATGCCCGTGAAACTGAGAAAATCGCTGAAAAAGCTGCCCAAAATGCCCAGGAAAGTGGCGAAGCCATGAAAAAATCTGTCACAGCCATGAAAGATATCGCAGAGAAAATCCTCATAATTGAAGAAATCGCCCGGCAAACAAATCTTTTAGCCCTAAACGCGGCCATTGAAGCAGCACGTGCCGGCGAGCACGGCAAAGGCTTTGCAGTGGTTGCCGCTGAAGTTAGAAAACTCGCTGAAAGAAGCCAATCCGCTGCCGGTGAAATTGGTGAGTTATCAGCAAACAGTATTGAAATTTCAGAGCGTGCCGGAACCATGTTGGAAAGGCTCGTTCCTGAAATCAAGAGAACGGCGGAATTAGTGAAACAAATCAGTAATGCCAGTCACGAACAAACCCTGGGTGCCGAAGAAATTAACAGAGCCATTCAGCAACTGGACCAAGTCATCCAACAAAATGCCTCAGCGGCAGAAGAAATGACTTCTACTGCAGAGGAACTATCCAGCCAGGCATTACAACTTCAAGGTACCATGGCATTTTTTAAAATTGACCATTCTGATAGCAAACCGAGGCAACGGTCTGTTAAAAAATCCGCTACATCGAACATGCCTGCTTTATCAAAAACAAAAATCACCCAGATCGATTCAGAGACGGTACGCAAATTAAAACAAGAAGTCGATAAAAAAATAAATATTGTCTCCCCGGCCAGCTCAGGATTCGACCTGGACATGAACGATACCGATGCACTTGAAACGGATTTATAATTGCCGTTGATGAAGCAAAGCATCCAATCAGGAGCCCGATATGAGTGTTGAAGAAATTACTGAAACTAAAAATTATCTCACTTTTACCTTGAACAGTGAATTATTTGCCATCGAGATTATTAATGTCCGTGAAGTCTTGGATATCACCAAAATGACCAAAGTACCCCGAACGCCGGATTTTATGCCGGGGGTCATCAATCTTCGCGGCAGCGTCGTAGCGGTCATTGATCTTCGCAAGAAATTTGGAATGAACAAGCCAGCGCAAAAAACGGACCCCTGTATCATTATCATTGAAATAAAACACGATAATGAATCCATTGTACTAGGTGCTCTGGCGGATTCCGTTCAGGAAGTGGTGGCACTTGAACCCGATGTTATCGAACCCGCCCCAAATTTCGGGATACAATTAAATACCGAATTTATTATGGGCATGGGGCGACGAGATAACCATTTCATCATCATCCTGGATACCCAAAAGGTGTTCTCATTAGAAGAATTGACCGCATTTACCGAGACTAACTGTGAAGAAGTCCCAGTTAGAAAACTGGAAGACAAACCAAAATGTGAAAACTGATGTTCAAAAGAGCAGGTAAGTATGGCTCAAAAAATAAAAGTACTCATTGTTGACGATTCTCCTCTGGTTCGCCATGCCCTGAAAACCATTCTATCATCCGATCCCATGATCGAAGTTATGGGCACGGCTATCGATCCCTTTCATGCCGCAACTAAAATCCGTCAGGAAATGCCCGACGTCATAACACTGGATATTCAAATGCCCAAAATGAACGGAGTGACATTTTTAAAAATAATCATGCAACAACACCCCATTCCAGTAGTTATCATTTCGGATTTAACCGCTAACAATTCAGACTTTTGTGCAAAAATGCTGGAATACGGCGCGATTGAAATCATCAATAAACCTAATTTAAGTACCGAAAAATTAAAAGCTGAATCCAAAATTCAAATATGTGATGCGGTGAAAGCGGCCTATTCCACCCGACTAAAAACTATACCGAAAGTAAACCATTCTGAACCCAAATATTTGGCTGACGTCGTCCTCGCCCCCAAACCGCCCAATCAAATATTTAAAACTAAAAATAAAGTGATCGTGGTTGGCGCCTCCACCGGCGGCACAGAAGCTTTGCGCGCACTTTTACAGGCTTTACCCAATAACATTCCCGGGCTGGCCATCGTTCAACATATGCCGGAACACTTTACCAATTCATTTGCTAAGCGCCTGGACGGCATTTGCAAAATATCGGTTAAAGAAGCTGAAAATCATGATCCAATCACACCTGGTTGTGCACTCATCGCCCCCGGCAACAAACATATTCTTCTCAATCGAAACGGCTGTGACTTCTTTATTGAAGTTAAAGAGGGGCCCTTAGTCTGTCGACACCGCCCGTCGGTGGACGTTTTATTTCGTTCAGCGGCTAACCATGCCGGTGCAAACGCCATCGGTGTGATCATGACTGGTATGGGGGATGACGGCGCCAGAGGGTTACTGGAAATGAAAAACGCCGGCGCTTTTACTATTGCACAGGATGAGGCTACCTCGGTCATTTTCGGTATGCCAAAAGAAGCGATCCATCGCGGCGGCGTCGAGCAGGTATTACCGTTAAAATTAATTGCAAAAGAACTCATCCAAATATGCTGCACGAAGAAAGGAAAATAGAAGATGAAAATATTGACAGTCGATGATGCCAAAACCGTGCGCACTTTAATTAAAAATATTCTTGTAGCAGATGGGCACGAAGTTTCAGAAGCAGAAAACGGGGTTCAGGCTTTAAACATAATCCACTCTCGCGATGACATCGATATCATATTGTTGGATTGGGAAATGCCAGAAATGGATGGGTTGACCTTTTTAACAAAAATTCGGACAGAAAATCTGGCTCCGAACACTAAAATTATCATGTTGACCTGTTTAAACAAAATTACCAATATACTCAAAGCGATGGATGCGGGAGCAGATGAATATTTGATGAAACCTTTCACACCAGAAATCATCCTCGATAAAATTCACATGTCTCTAAACAGTTAAAAGATTACAGTACGATGCAGCCACACATTAACAATCCGAACTTAACACACGAAACGCTTTCCGATTACAGTATTAAATTTATATCAAACTATATTTATCAACGGACTGGAATCGTTTTAGGAGAAAAGAAACGTTACCTTATTGAAAACAGATTAAAATCTGTGGCCCGTTTTTTAGGCATGTCAAAATTAAGTGAATTGATTGCGGAGTTAGCAAATCAAAACCCACAAATAGAAGTGTTGGTGGTGGATTCATTGACTACCAATGAAACCTCCTGGTTTCGGGATAAAAAGCCGTTTGTTGCCATGAAGGAACTTATTTTCCCCATGATAGCACAATATAAACCTTCGAACAACCTGAATATCTGGTCGGCTGCTTGCTCCACCGGCCAGGAGCCCTACAGCCTTGCTATGCTAACATTAGAGTCTGGTTGGTTTAACAACTGGTATGTAAAAATTTTCGCAACAGATATTTCCACAAAAGCCTTATCCAAAGCCAAAATGGGAATTTACTCACAATTAGAGGTCAGTCGTGGATTACCTGTAAATTATCTGGTAAAATATTTTAATCAACAGGGAGAAGCGTGGCAGATAAAACCATGCGTTAAAAAATTTATCCATTTTCAAAGACATTTTTTGCAAAACAAACTTTTAAAACCCGGTGCGTTTGACCTGATATTTTGTCGAAATGTCTTGATATATTTTGATGACAAAACCAAACAGACGATTCTCAACAATATTTACAATGCTTTGAGTGCGACCGGTTTATTGGTGCTTGGTAGCTCAGAAACCACCTTAACAATCAACTCAGAGTTTGAATTCATTCGTATTGGCGACGCGACTTTTTATTCTAAGGCTGCTGAAAAAAACTGGTGGTAAAAATAAAGATTCGCCAATAAAATCTCCAGAACAAGCGTTTTGGCATGATGACTTCCTATGGGAGCAACCAAGGCAATTATTAAGAATGAAAAATCAACCTACGGGTCATCACACTAACTAAGACAAGTATCAAAATGAGCGTTTTTAACAAACAGAAAATGGATATTCTAATTGTAGAAAACAGTTCAACACAAGCATTGTTTTTGAAAAGGATTTTAATTCAGCGTCATTTCCAATGTGACTTGGCACACAACGGTAAAGAGGCGCTTGAGTTGTTAAAAACCAATGTCCCAAATTTGATCATCAGCAGCTTAATTTTACCGGATATGAACGGTTACGACTTATGCAAGGCAAGCAAGCGCATCCCTGAACTACATGACACGCCGGTTATGTTGTTAACCAGTTTGTTACACACGGCAGATCTTTTTAAAGGTCTGGCAAGCGCGGTGGATCATATCGTTATGAAACCCTTTGACGCAGCAAACCTCATAACCCGTATTGAGAATATTTTTAACACCCGCCGATTACGAAAAACCGGTACTTCGTCGAGCGGGGTACTCTTTCATTACGCTGGGGAAGATCATGTCATCGAGTCGGAAAAGCACCAAATCCTGGATTTGTTGTTTTCAACCTTTGACAGTGTAATTCAGCAAAATCAAACACTCCAAAAAAGAAACTTGGAACTTGAAAATCTCAATAAACAGCTCGAAGTGAAGATTCAAAACATCTCGTGCTCAAATGTAATCGCTGAAAATTCTGAACAGGACAAAGAAGAAAGGAACACCAACCAAACTCTGCAAACTCGTCACCCCACAATTTTACTAGTTGAAGACCATCGCGACAAACAGAATTTTATGAAAAATATTTTAGAAGGCGCTGGTCATACCTGCGTAATCGCTGACACCAAGTCACTGGTGCTGGAAGCAGTGAAAAAATTCAATTACCATTTGATTTTGATGAATGTGCTTAGCTCCGCTTTTGACAGCTTTCAGGTTGTGAAAGAAATCAGAAAAATTGAGAGCGAAACTCATGAGCATCATGTGCAAATTATCGCCTATGCGTATCAAGACATGCCTGGCATTCGAGAAAAATGCCGGAACCACAACCTGGATGATTTTGTGATCATTCGCGATGAAAAAATGGATTTCAATCAATTTCTCACAAAATGGTTGCGCCAGAAACCCATGCTCCTTGTCGTGGACGATTCCGCTTGCAACCGGAATTTGATCGAATTGTTTATTAAGAAACATGGAGGGTATAATTTGATTTTTGCTGAAAATGGCCAGCAAGCAGTGAGCCAGTTCAAAAATAAATTGCCCTCTCTAATTTTTATGGATATGGAAATGCCAGTGATGAACGGTTTTCAAGCCGCTCAAGAAATTAGAAAAATTGAAAAAGAATCCGGGTATGGGCGTACTCCGATAATTGCGCTTACAGCCCATAACAAACCGGAAATCCGCGAAAAGTGTCAACTACACGGAATGGATGATTATATGTGCAAGCCACTGAAAAAAAAGCAACTTATCGCCACGATTGACAAGTGGTCAAATGCGGAAACCCTTGTCACTGCAGATAATTCCTGAATTTCAAAAAAACCACCAGCCATCCTAAAGAATCGTTCAATTCAACAATTCTGCTATCAATCTTTTTCAGCTAAAAGATTTAGCTTTCAACTCATGAATATTCTGAGATGTGATGCCCAGCCGCTCCATGCGGTAGCGCAATTTGCCGCGGTTGATTTGCAAGAGGCGCGCGGCCCGACTCACGTTGCCATTGGTTCTGGCCAGCGCGCTCAGGATTAAATCCCTTTCCACTTTTTCAAGAGAAATCCCTTCTGCTGGAATTTCAAACAGTTTGAAATCCGAATTGACCACCGTTACCGGTGGGGCGGTTTGGTCGCATTCCGGCCAAAGATTTTTGCTCTGCCCATCCGGGTCCAGCATCAGATGCTCGGCTTCGATCCATTCATCGCATTCCACCAGCACGGCACGCTCGATGGCATTTTTTAACTGGCGGATGTTTCCGGGCCAGGCGTAGGATTTCATGACTTTCACCGCAGACGGGGCCAGGCCTTTTACTTCGCGCTCGTACTCGCGATTAAAGCGCTCGATAAAATATTGCGCCAGGATCAGTACGTCATCGCCGCGACTGCGCAGCGGGGGCACGTAAATCTGACACACGTTTAAACGATAGTAAAGATCCTCGCGAAAACGACCAGCCCTGATGGCCTCCATTAAATCGATATTGGTGGCGGCAATGATGCGCGTGGACACCTGAATTTCCGCCAACCCGTTGATGCGCCGAAATCGCTTGTACTCCACGGCCTTCAACAATTTCGTTTGAAAATTCAGGCTAGTGTTGTCAATTTCATCGAGAAAAATGGTGCCGCCATTGGCCAGCTCAAACAGGCCTTTCTTGCTGGTTTCCGCGCCGGTAAACGCGCCCTTTTCATAGCCAAACAACTCCGACTCGAGTAGCGTCTCCGGTATCGCACCGCAATTGATATCCACAAACGGCTGCTCAGGGGTAGCATTTAATTCGTGGATTCGACGGGCCACCATCTCTTTGCCAGTGCCGCTTTCACCAACGATCAGGGTAGTAATGGAAGCGCTGCCGGCAATTTTTGCAACCGTGGCCAACAGCCGCTTGATCACTGCGGATTGACCTATGATTTGTTCCTGAAATTCACCGGGCGTTTTCACAGCAGGCATCATTTTGAAAAACGTCAAACAACATGAAAGTAAATTGGCTCCAGCGCAAATGATTTAATTAATAACTCAAGTCTCGCAGTCAGATAATTTAAACAAAATCAAATAAGGCCCTGCTGATGAATTCGTATTTTAACAATTCATAAGAAAGAGATTTCCTTACTATTGCAAAATTAGAGTGATTGAGTGGTTATTTCGTATCTGTCCGAAAACTCGCGAAATGCGCGAATTAAAAACCACTTCGCAAAGGAATCCCTTCGACAAAGCTCAGGACAGGCCCCGCCGAGCGAGGCAGACATTCACCCTCGTCCAGCAGGCCTTCGGAAAGATCGGGTCGTTTTCGCTCAGACACTCTTTACTTATTCTAACCTTTCTCTTTAACGCAGAGGCCGCCTAGGACGCAGAGAAAAATATCTCACTCTGCGAGACGCTCTGCGCTCTCCGCGGCCTCTACGTTAAAATCAAAGAAACCTTCAGCCTGAGTCCCGAGACAAGTTCGGGAAAGGCTATTTTTTCAACGGGTCCTTCATTTTAATAATGTATCGACCGTCACCCTTTTTGCTTTAACAGAGGCCACCCCCAACCGACTGCGACTTTTATTCTCGGGGATTTAAACAAACGCGCAAACCTTCCCCGATTAAATTGAAGCCGATGACCACCAGCACAATAAACATTCCTGGAAAAGTTGAAACCCACCAGGCATTTAACAACGCTTGCCGACCGTCGTTGATGATGCTGCCCCAGCTCGGCGTGGGCGGCTGCACACCCAATCCCAGAAAGCTCAACGCCGATTCCAGTAGAATGACCTCGCCAACTTTGAAGGTGGCCGTCACGATAACGGGATTCAAACAGTTGGGAACGATGTGAAAAAACAAAATTCGAAAATGACTGAAACCGAGGCCTTTCGCAGCCAAAACAAAATCTCTTTCTTTTATGGAAATGACCTCCGCACGAACCATCCGTGCGGTTTCCATCCAGCCGGTCAAGCCCAGAACCGGAATCAAATACCAGTGATTGGCGTGGCACACCGTCACCACCGTCAGAACCAAATAAATAGCGGGAAAGGCCAATAAAAAATCCAGAACCCGCATCATCAGAACATCGACGAAGCCGCCGGCATAACCCGAAACCGTGCCATAGAGCACGCCCAGAGAAATGGATAGCGCCACGACGCTGAAGGCGATGATCAAAGAAATCCGTCCGCCATACAAAACCCGGCTGAACACGTCGCGAGCGAATTTGTCGGTGCCAAATGGGTGTTCGCTGCTGGGGGGTAAATAGCGTGATGTCAGAAGATCGCCCTGCTGGTTTGGCGGATAAATCGTCAACACATTGCTAAAAGCACAGCCGGCGGTTACGACCAGGATCAAAAGCAATCCCGCTTTCACAGAGGTTTGCTGAAAAAACCGCGGCCAGAAGTGACGATGAAATCCAAACGATGTTTTAACTTTTTCAGACATGTTCACCAAAACCCTCAAACCGCTGGTTTTTTAATGCGGGGATCCGCCAGAAAATAGAGCAAATCGGCCAAAAAATTTCCAGCAATCACCGATAACGCGGCGATGAACGTACTGGCCAGAACGACCGGAAAATCATGCGCATAAATGGCGTTGATGGCTAAACTGCCCATTCCTGGCCAGGCAAAAATGTATTCCGTTATCACAGCGCCACCCAGTAAAAAAGGCAAATACAAACCGCCTATCGTGACCAGCGGCAGCAAGGCATTTTTCAGGGCGTATTTGAACCAGATTTTGCGGCGCCGAATACCGAACGCCAGGGCGGTTCGAATGTAATCTTGAGCCAGCACCTCTGAAATACCAGCACGAACAAAACGCGTAGTGTAAGCCAGAAACGGCATCGCCAGAACCAACACGGGAAGAATTAAATGTTTGATTCGATCCGCTAACTGCGGCCAAAATCCCTCTACCCCTACGATAGATTGCATCTGGCTCGAAGGCAGCCAGCGCAATTTGAGCGAGAAGATCATGATGGCGATCAACGCCAGCCAAAATCCCGGCATAGAATAGATAAAAAGTAAAAACGAATTGACCATCACATCCAATTTCGATCGGCGTTTAATGCCCGTGCAGACTCCGAGCAACACTCCGCCAAACAACTGCACACCAAAAACCACTACGGTTAGCTGAAAGGTGTTCAGCAGGGCTTCGGCGAAAATATCGCTTACGGGTCGCATTTGTACAAACGAAAATCCAAAATGGCCGGTTATAAATCCGCGCAACCAGACGAAATACTGCTGCCACAGAGAGAGGTCGAAACCCATTTGACGCCGAATCGCCGCAAGGGTTTTTTCATCCATCTGCGGATTCAGATAAATCGCGGTAGGGTCGCCTGTGAGGTGAATGAGTAAAAAAGTCAGGCTGAGTACACCCCAAACCAGCGTCGCAGACACCAGAAATCGTCGCAAAAGATAAGTCAGGATTTTCAAGGTTCGTTAATGTTTCACTTGATGTTCAATATTTGCTACCGTTGTTTGGTCCGCCACCAACGGAGACCGAGGCAATACCGCAACGTGACAGGCAACCCAGTGTTCTTCCGAAACCCGTTGTAAAGCAGGTGGCCTTTGAAAGCAGTATTCGAATGCCCGCGGGCAGCAGTGTGCATAAACGCATGCAGCTTGATCAGACTCCCGCTCTTGGATTCCAGTCTCTTGCTCCAGGTGGAGAACATCTGCGTCATCCACTTGATAGCCCATGCATTGTATCAACAATTTCGTGTAAGGATGCATGGGCGACCGCAGTATTTTTTCCGCCGATGCCAGCTCTATAATGGCGCCGCCATACATCACGGCGATCCGGTCGGCGATTTCAGCAACCAGCGTCAGGTCGTGTGAAATGAGCAAAACGGTGAGGCCTAACCGCTTGCGCAGGTCATGCAATAACTGAACAATTTGACGCTGAATCAAATCATCCAAACTGGAAGTCGGTTCGTCGGCTATTAAAAATTTGGGAGAAGTGGTGAGGGCGCGGGCTATGGCCACACGCTGGCGCTGACCGCCGCTCAGCTCATGTGGAAAGCGCGAAAGATGTTCCGTGTTTAATCCCACCAGCTGTAGCAGTTCCTGTGTGCGGAGGCGAAGAGCTGTTTTCGAAACACATCCATGCACTTTCAGCGACTCGCGCAAACACGCTCCCACCGTTTGTCTTGGATTCAAAGCTTGTGTGTAATTCTGATGAATCATCTGAAACCGCCGCCGAAATCGTCGAAATGCTTTCTCGTTCATTTGCAAGAGATCCACCCCTTGGTGCAGGACTCTGCCCGATTCAGCTTTCTGCAATCGAATGAGACATTTGCCCAGGGTGGTTTTTCCGCTGCCGGATTCGCCCACCACAGCCAGACACTCATTTTTGTAAACATTCAAATTGATTTTATTGAGTGCCGGCCGCGGACATCTTTTCTGCCCGAACGGTTGCACTCTGTTAAAAGTTCTGGTTAAATTTTCTACTTTAAGAATTATTTCTGGCGACGGCATGCTCAAATCACCTTTACCTTTGATGCCGCTCGCCGGCAGCAGGCATTGATCAATTCCCGCGTATATTCGTGCGTTGGACTATGAAACAGCTGTTCTGCTGAACTGTACTCCACAGCCTTGCCGTTTTTCAAAACCACCACCGTGTCAGCCAATTTTTCCACCAGCCCGATATCATGGCTGATCAGCAGAAGCGCAAAACGGTGTGCGATTTGCAAGTTTTCGATGAGCTTCAGAATGTGTAATTGCGAGGTTGCATCCAGCGCAGTGGTGGGTTCGTCGGCAATGATAAGCTGCGGATTGCAGCTCAAAGCAATGGCGATGAGAATGCGCTGCGCCATACCGCCGCTGAGCTCATGGGGATATTTTTTGGCGATGGCGTGCGGCTCTGCAAATCCCACCTGCGACAGCAATTCCGCGGTGTAATTTTTAGCCGCCTTTTTGCGCAACCCAAGATGTGTTTGCACAACATCCCGGATCTGTGTGCCCACTCTGAAAACGGGATTGAGGGCGGCGTGCGGCTCTTGAAAGATCATAGCGATGTGCTTGCCGCGCAAATGAGCAAACGCAACTTCGCCGCTGAGGGTCACACGCTTCTGCAAAAATTCCACCTGCCCGCCGACCAGGTGAATGTGCGGCGGCAACAAACCCAACAAAGCAAGAGCGGTCAAGGTCTTCCCCGAACCCGACTCACCCACCAAAGCCAGGGTTTCACCAGGACTGATTTGAAACGAAAGGTTCTGAACCACTAAATGGTTTCCACCCGCAATTTTTATGGTTAGATTTTTTACATTTAATAAAATTGGCTGGCAGAGAGGGGTTGAAGGCGTCATCAAACTAATGCACGTCGGCGGTCTGCCAGGAACAGCAGCGGCGAATCGCGCTAACTTTTGGTTGACATGTGATGAACTAATTCGTCAACTCATGACCGGAACGGTACCATTTCTCCAGCTCGTACAGCGCGCTCAATGGAATGGGATTCACATTTTTGAACTGTGCGTTCACGGCAATGAGGCGATCCTTCCAGAAAAGAAAAGTATAAGGCTGTTCCTGATAAATAATCTGCTGGAATTTTTGCCAGGTTTTTATCGCCTGTGTGCGCTCCACTTCCATGCGACCCTGTTCAATGAGTTGGTCCACTTCGGGATTGGAGTAATTGCCAAAATTAAATTGTTCCGTTGAGGCAGAGTGGAAAATCGGCGTGGGATCCAGGTTGAGGGAGGTACTCCAGCCGCCCATAAACGCCTCAAAATTTTTTGAACGCAGCGCTTTGATTAGCGCCGCCCGTTCAATGGTTTCAATTTCAACCGCAATGCCGATTTTCTTGAGACGGTCTTGCACGATAACAGCGATATCCGATCTGAGCTGATTGCCGGTGTTGGTTTTCAAAATAAATTTGAATGGCTGTCCCTGCTTATCGAGCCAGCCATCTTTGTCGCGATCAAGCCAGCCCTCTGCAGCTAAAAGTTTTTGCGCTTGCTCAGGATCAAATGGGATTTCTTTGATCTCATCATTCACCGCCCACTGCAAGATAGGCGGTACCGGTCCCACACAAACCCGACCATATCCAAACAACAACGCATCTATGATGCCCTGTCGATCGATGGCCAAGGTGAGCGCCCGTCTGACAGCAACACTGGCAAATAACGGATTCTGCAAATTGTAGCCGATGTAATAGTAAATCCGTCCGGAAACCGGATAGATCTTCACTTGTGGATTCTTTTTAAGCAAGCGGTCAACTTCGCCGGGCGGTACGCCGATCATCATATCGATTTCCCCGGTTTGCATTTGAATCAACAAATTGCTGACATCCGGCACAATTTTAAAAATGACCCGGTCTAAGTAAGGGCGTCCAGCAAAATACATAGGATTTGGGATTAATTCGATGTACTGCTGTGGCAGCCATTTTTTCAACAAAAAGGGTCCGGAAGAAAGTGGATTTCTCCCAAAACGATGGTTTCTCAAACGAGCCCGGGGAACCTGTTCCAGAAGGTGCCGCGGTAGAATTTCGCCAGCGGTATCAAAAATTTGATCGGGATAGGATTGGCTAAATTCAAAAGTCACGCTGTGGGCGTCATTCACGACTACGCGTTTGATAAAATCGGTCACCCCCTGTCTCGGGCTGGCAACAGTGCGGTCCATCAGCAGGTCGAAAGTAAATTTCACATCCTCAGCCGTGATGGGCACACCGTCGGACCAGACCGCATCTTTTCTAAGATAGTAGGTTAATTTTCGATAATCGTGTGACCGTTCCCAGTGAGTGGCCAGCTCTGGTACAAACTCTGAGTTTTCGTTGAGATCAGCCAGGCCCAGGAGCAGCAAATGGGTTATTTCCTGCGAAAAAGCGGTTTCCCCGAACAGAGGATTGAAGGAATCGACGTCGCTGGTGATGCCTATTATCAGTGTACCGCCGTAGACGGCCGGCTCGCTTTTCTCCGCAAAGACCACCGCGCCGCGGACGGACCATGACCCGGCAAAACTCCCTGTTAAAACTAAACTGGCGAAAAACGCCATCAACCATTTTGAAAGTAAACGTGTCAACAAAATCTTCCTGCTGCAACTAATTGTGATGATTTAATAACTGGTTTCAAACCGCATGATGGTAGCTCCCATCTTGATCAGACTGCGGTTGATCAATTGTTCGCGTTTGCTCACTTTTTTACCGTTGACAAAAATGCCGTTTTTGCTATTGAAGTCTTCTATCCAGTAATTTTCGTCCTCTAATGTAATGGCAGCGTGTTTATTTGAAACTTGTTCATCTCCGAGCACGATCAAATTTCCGCTGTCCCGGCCGATGGTGTTTTGACGTTGCCCCAGCACAAACACTGCACCTTTGGGTTCGCCGTAGAGCAATCGCAGCCGGGGCCTATGACCGTAGTCGTCGTCAAGACGCGAACCGCACTGCGTGCAAAAATGATTGTTTGAAGTGTTTGTGTGTTTGCAGCAACTACATATTTTACTTTCCATAGTGATTCCTTACAAATGGGTGGCTGATTCTATGGAATTTTCACCTTGTCTTTCAACGCAAGTTTAGCTTTTTCATACATTTCACGAAAGCTCAAATTATCCGGGCTTTCTTCGATACACTTCTCAAAATTTTGCAGGGCTTGCTCATATTTCCCCATATTGAAATACACCATGCCCAGATTAAACTGGATATCGCTCACTCGCATGGCACGCTGTGTGATCATTTCTGCCGTTGGCAACGCGGATAGATTAAATCCGCAAAAACCGCAAAATTTATCTTCTAGCGCATACTGCTTATAGCATCTGGGACATTTGTTCTGATTTTCCGATTGAGATTCCATTATTCGTCTCTTTACATTTTATGAAAGTAAGATCACTCCTCGTCAACAATTTGTTTTAATTTAACCCCCACTTTATCAACTTTGGTTTTCAAATTTAATCTATCAAATAAATTAACCGCTTTGCTCCAAAACTCTTTCGCACGCGCACAATCGCCGTGTTTATAACAAACATCGCCATAGGTGACGCAGGTTTCTGCTAACGCCTCATGGTATTCTTTTTCTTCATTGATTTGGAAACTTTCTTTCAGGTACAGCTCCGCCTCTGAGAAGTTGCCTCTGGCACTATGGATGATGCCAAAGGCATGATATGATTCGGCTACATTTAAAATATCGCCCATTAACTTGAACATCTTTAACGCCTTCTCAACATTTTCCTGAGCTTTAGTTAGGCTCTCCTGGTAGGCGTAAACCTTGCCCATGTTCAAATAAATCAGGCCACGTAGTTGTTTATCTTCGACTTTATCGGTCAGCTCCAAACAGCGCTCAAATGCTTGAATTGATTTGCTCCAGTCACCCGTGTCAGAATAGGTCATTCCGATGTTGTGATAAACCCTTGCTTGATTTTTACGGTCAATTTTCATTTCGAAAATCTCCAGCGCTTTTTCATAATTCTCTAACGCCGTTTTGTAATCAGCCCGAATATTTGCGATGATTCCCATATTTATCAAAGCATGGGCTTTATGGTCGTCTCCTTCATCGCTATCCAACAATTGAATAGTTTTTTTAAAATAATCCATGGCTTGATTAAAATCGCTTTTTTCAAAATGGATGATACCTGCACTGTTGTAAAGGCGACTGAGTATCCCACTTATCTGGTGCTGGTTCGCAAGCTGAATAGATTTAGTGTAGGTTTCAAGGGCGGCATCGTAGTCGCCATGTTTGGCCTGGATTCTTCCCATGCGTTCCAGAGCATTTATTTGTCCTTTTGGATCTTCCCGTTTCTCGCTCAATTTGAGTAGAATTTTATAAGCCTCCATGCTTTCATCCCAACGACCGGCCTCCTCATGGCACCTTCCAAGTTTCAAATACAGCTCTTCATTGGAGATGAATTTTTGCTGGTTGCCGCCACTGCGTTCATCTGAGTCCATGAAATCTGTGAAAAACAAGCCCGCTTCACGAAACGCTCCGAGCTTGAAAGCTCGCATGGCCGCCTCATATAACAACGGTGCGGCTTTTTCATGCTGGCCGCCCCGTCGCAAATGTTGAGCCACCTCTCCCACCAAAGCGCCATATTCTCCATTATGGATTTTTTCCATCTCCGCCGCGATCATCAAATGGTACTCTTGGGCCAGTGCTTTCGGAATTTCATTATACAGCATATCTTGCAACATGGGGTGCTCAAACTGATATCCCTGTTCGGTGCTGGTCAGAATTTGCAATTCTCTTTCCACACGCTGTAGGTTTTTCAAGAGCTTGATTTTGGTTGTTTCTAAAATGGTTGCCAGTAAAGAAATATCGAATTTGAATCCGATCACCGCCGCTACTTGCAGGATTTCCCTCTCATCTTCATTCAGGGCGCTCAAGCGTCGAACAAAGACATCCTCCACCCGATTGGGAACTGCGAGCTCAAATCCTTCCTGCTTATTGTACCAGGCGCCCGCATTAAAAAAAACCGTACCGTTTTCACGCATCAATTTCAATGTTTCCAGCACGAACAGGGGGTTGCCTTTGGTCTCGTTGTAAATCAGCTCATAAAACTCTTCAGTAAACATCGCCGGGGCCAGGGATTTATCCACGAGCGCTTCACAGTTCTTTTTGCTCAATCGGTACAGGGTGATCTGTTCGCAGGTGCTTTCGCGTCGAATACGTGCCAGCATGTCCACGATCATGGTGGGTTTGCCATCTTTCAACAAATCGTACCTTTCGATGCGGCTGATGCCGACCAACAGCACACGATTTTGAACCACATGATGAGACAGATAGTGAAATAACCGCAAACTGGCTTCATCAGCCCAGTGAATGTCGTCGATTATCAAGAGCACCGTTCGCAAAGAAGACAGCAAAGAAATGAGCTGATAGATACTTTCAAACATGTTGCGCTTTTCATTCTGGCCTTCAGAAGATGTGGGCGGCCCAAAGCTGGTCTGAAAGCGCTCGGTAAACTCCTGCAGCAAAGGCACTTTCTCTCGCAGAATGTTTTTCAAATTCAGGCGTTCTTTTTCAGAAAGATATTGGCTCTCTTTGCTGAAAAATCCGCGCAACGCATCGATGAACGGCAGGTAGGCGTCCATACCTTCCTGATAAAGACAGGCGCCGTAAAGCACCCAGGCTTGATTTTTCCGGGCGTACTCTTGCAGACGAACGGCCAGCGTACTTTTGCCCACGCCGGCTTCGCCGGCAAGAATCACCGTTTGTCCCTGATTCCGCACCGCCAGACCAAATAAATTCACCAGACGCTTGAATTCATTTTCCCGCCCGACAAACACGCTGTTCATTTTGTTTGCAGCACTAGTATGAAATTCGGTCTTCAGCTCGGCCTCAAAATCCATCAGGGATTCTGAGTCATCCGATTGCGCAAAACCGGATGGATAAGTCCCGCTGCGAAGGATGGCTTCCAGCGCTTCTGCCAAAGCGACGGCCGATTCCCAGCGCTCGTCTTTACTTTTGTGAATGGCTTTGAGCACCACCTGATCCAGCTCTTGACCGACTTCGCTGTTATAGTAGGAAGGCGGAATGGGATCTTCATTGAGTATTTTATAAAGAATAGCCACGGGATTCTCACCTACAAAAGGCATCCTTTTCGTTAAAAATTGATACAGCACCACACCCGTCGCATAAATATCACAACGATGGTCCAATCCCTCGCCGAGCATCTGTTCCGGAGCCATGTATTCCACCGTGCCGAGTATATCGCCGGCCGCGGTCAACCCCTCTTTCGCAGCTATTTTTGCGATGCCAAAATCCAATATTTTTGCGATTTCACTTTCCGCAACCAGGATGTTGTCGGGTTTGATGTCGCGATGAAAAATGCCCATGTTATGTGCACAGCTCAAACCTTTCAGAATCTGAATTACCAGTTTTAAGGCAAACTCAGGTTTAATATTTTCCTCACTTTTGAGATAGTTGGTCAGCGGCATACCGTTCACGTATTCCATGACGATAAAGCGCCCGCATTCTGCCTTGCCCACCTCGTGGATGGTAACGATATTCGGATGTACCAATTTCGCAGCGGCCCGGGCTTCCCGCATAAAACGGGCATCGATGTTTTCTTCGTCCAGCAAGTGACGATGCATGATTTTTATGGCTACATCGCGTTCTAACATCGAATCGAAGGCTTTGTGAACTTCCCCCATGCCACCGCTGCCAATCAATTCGATCAGTTTGTAGTGTTTGATCTTTTTTAATTTCTCAGACATTAAAAATGGTTTTCAGTATTGTTTGAATCAATTAGAAAACTCGCATTTCAATCTGGCACAACCCTGGAAATTAAATCAGGCTCACGATTCACCGCTTTTTTCGTTTCTGTTTTCTCCATGTGCAGTTTTGCCAGTATTTTTTGGGCCTCCGATTCGTGAATCAATGCCTCCTGACTTTTACCACACTCCTTTAGCATTTGTGAGAATTCGCGATGGCCGTTTGCCAGCCCCAGTGGAATCTTAAAATCCTGATATAATTTGAGGCTCTCCTGGTAAAATTTTTCAGCCCTCTCGAATTGCCCTGCCTGCTTGAAAATCCTCCCGAAAAGCAAATTGGTTTTGGCCAGCCCAATGGGGTTGTTTAACCGCACGAAATTTTCCAGTGCCCGACAGCACACATTTAAAGCCATGAGATAATCCGTGGCCTGACAGTAATATTCCGTTTTATTCAAATAAACAAAGGCTAACAGCGGAAAATGACCTGTAGCCTGACATAGCTGATGTGCCTTTTCAAAATAGCTGATGGCCATCTGAGGCTGTTGGCGTTTAAAATGTACCACACCGAGATTGTTTAAACATTCTGCCGTTCCGCGGTAATCTTGCACGCTTTGAAATCCCACCAGTGATTCTTGAATGTGCTGGTAGGCTAAATCGTACTCGCCTTTCATTCGTAAAATTATTCCCAAGTGGTTATTGATAATTGCCCGGCTGCGGGTTTCACCGATGGCATCGCTGATGGTTCGGGCTGCCTTAAAAGCTTCCATGGCAGCAAGATACTCACCTCGTCGGTAAGAAATCTTTGCGAGTTCAATCTGAGCATAAGCGGTTTCGTGATAGTTGTCGATGGTTTTCAGGGCAAGCATGGATTCTTGCAGCAATTCTTTCGCACGCTGCCAGTGACCAAGTTCTGAAAGGATACTTGCCATTCGGTACTTTATCTTACCTTGCAGGGATTGATCTTTTGCCTTCTCAGCCAATTCCAGAACCGTCGCATAGTTTTTTAATGCCGACGGGTAATCACCCAAAGACTCATACGTTTCACTTAAGGCAAATAAAAAGTTCGCCTGGTTGCTGTCATCTAATAACGGCTCCCGAATATTCTTAAAAGTTTGCAAGGCTAAATCGATATAATAACTTACTTTTGAAAGAGATTCGTTTGAATCGTCTCGTTGCTCGCTAAACGACTGACAGTTCTGTTTTGCGATTAACTTTTCAACGGCGTTTGCAACGATAGACAACCACGAATTGTACGATGGTAGTTTTGGGGATTCTTTGGGTTCTAAAAAATCAGATAATCGTTGTAAATAATTTTGCGTTTGTTTTTGACGCTTTTGAATCATGACCTTCCTCTTCTTACTAATGCAGTAAAACAAATAAATTTGATCCGCAGGCATGAAATCCGATTAAAAAATCGAAATTTGCTTGCAACTTTTCATTTATTTGAAATTTCGCTTCGCTAAAATCAATGGCTTTGAGCAGTGAGATTTTCTTTGGCCGGTTAAGGAAGGATGAGGGCTCATCCCTGAGACCGTTTCTAAATTTAAACATGCCTGTCATACCTGGTACACAATCGATTAGAGGTTAACTTCTGATTCCATATTTACGTTGTCGTCTGGTACAAAATATCTCGTATCTCCCAATTACCCCCAATTTTGATCATCTCAAATGGTTAACCAAATTCTTTTTGAACCCTGAATTAAATCATAAAAGTATAATTCTCCTTTCTATTTTTATCGGTACAAATGCCGTCAATTTAAATTAGAATAAATTATTCAATTAGTTACCCTTCAAAAATGTCATCGAAATGGTGCTTTTGAAATATCTTTACAGCCGATTTCTCATCAAATTCTGAGTTTCTTTCTACTCTCCCCAACCTACTGCGTATCGAGAAAAATGCTCGATCTCTGCGTTGACAACTTTGATACTTCCCTTCTTTATATCGACTTTGACTTTTTCTCGGGCTATTTTTTCCCACTTGTTCGTGAGTGGATTGACATAATAAATGTCGATTTTATCCGGATCTGCTTTGGACAAATCCAATCCTTTTGCCTCAATATTTAACATCGCTGGCGAGCTAAAAATGATGTCAGCCGGTCCAAATTCCATGTCCAACATCAACGGATTTAAAACCAGCGTCAGCTCCGCATCCCGATTGATGGTTTTGGGCCGCACTTGCAATTTTACTTTGACTTTGACATCATCATTTTTATATTTCAGCTTCAGCTTGCCCCCCTCTTTCACGGTAACCCAGGCGGACGCTTTGTTTTGATCGTGCTGGCCTTTACTCAATGCCCTCGAACCATCGGTCAATGGAATGAAATGGATTTTTTCGGCATTCGTCACTAGAGAATTTTGCGGAGCCAATGGTGATTGATCTGAACAGCCCCAATGACTGATGGCAAAAGATAAAAGCAAAGCCAGCAATAGAAATGGCACGAAAAAGCTTCTGACTTTTCTCATGGCGGTACTCCTGTATGATGTTTAAAACCCAGTTAATTACCAGTCAATCCCTTTGCAGGCAAAGGTGGTGCCAGTTTAATTAAATTCGTTTTTCAAGTTTGTTTCTGTGACTTGTATTCATTTATTTTCAATTATTTACGCCCTAAATAATATTAATTTTCCTCTTGAAATTCTAATAAAGTTCTATTGCTGAAAAAAGCCAGCTTTTGATTTAAACAACCAATTGGTTGATTTCAGCCAAATTCGAACAACTCCTCAAATCGAGATGACTTCAATCCATTCTGATTTGCAGTAACCATCCTAAAATTATCCATTTCCCCGTTCCAAATTCATCTCAATCCGAATAATTTGTCTCAGTCAAAAATGAAGACCTTCAGCAGGTCATCCAGTACGGATAATTTTAATGCCAGCATGAATTCAATGTAACTATTCAGCCGGGGTTGTCATTTTGAGCACAAACCCCGGATTTTTTACTCATCTCCACAGGCGCGGATATGCGAAGAATCTCCAAACCGATTGCAAGACACTTCGTTTAGATACTTTCGGTAAGATGCTCAGCATTTGCGAGTTTGCGCTCAGCATGACAGTTTTGGCTGAACAGTTACAATTCTCAAATGATTAAACATATATGCGTAAATGCCGATAATAAAGCGACCGAATCTGCAATTTCTACAATTAAAAAAAGTCATGTTCACTTCATAACTATGGCCATTGCCTATTTGAAACCATGCTGAACGAAGATGAAAAATTTAATCTGTTGGTAGTGGAAGACAAACCCGACATCATCAACATTCTAAAAAGCACTCTCGACAATCAAGAGGTAAACCTGCTTCAGTCATGTTTCCGCAACGGCGCCCTGAACTCGACTCTCAAACGCAATTTAGGGCTTATTCTCATGGATATTTCAGGAGAAGAACAGAATAAAGTCGAACTATCCCGAAAAATCATCGATGTCAAAAAAGCAGAAAATGTTCCTTTCATTTTCGTTTCTGAAAATAATAAAGATAACTTTCTGCTTCGTGGATACGATTTAGGTGCAGTGGATTGTCTTCGCAAACCCTTGCAACCTAAAATACTGAAAAGCAAAATTACCGTTTTTCTCAATTTATTTAAACAAAAGCAGCTTCTGGAAAATCAAGCTCTTGAGCTTGAAAAAAAAATGACCGATTTAAGTATGGTTTTAATGTATTTGCAAGAAAAGGAGCAGTTACTTGAACAGCAAGCCCGGGAGTTAAAAAAAATCAACCAGGAGCTGAACGATTTTGCCTATGTGGTGTCACACGATTTAAAAGCTCCACTACGAGCAATTAATTGTCTTGCCACCTGGCTGTACACCGACCACGTGGACAGTTTCAATGAGCAAGCGAAAGAGCAACTGAATTTGCTTCTTGGTCGGGTAAAAAGAATGCATGACTTGATCGATGGAATTTTAGTGTATTCAAGAATTGGCCGCATCAAAGATCAAAAAGTACAGGTCGATTTGAACGAACTGGTTCAGGAAGTGATCGATTTGTTGGCCCCGCCCGAAAACGTCACCATTGAAATATTAAATAAATTACCCACAGTACAGTTTGAACGAATTCGCATCGAACAGGTATTTCAAAATATAATCAGCAACAGTATCAAATACATAGACAAACCGAGGGGGGTCATAAAAATCGCGAGTGTTGAATGTCCCGACCACTGGGAAATTTCCATTGAGGACAACGGACCCGGCATCGACGAGCAGCATTTTCAAAAAGTTTTCCAGATATTTCAAACTTTGACGCCGCAATCGGACTATGAAAATACCGGTATCGGATTATCCCTGGTAAAAAAAATTATTGAAAATTCCGGTGGAGAAATTTGGATTGAATCTAATATCGGTAAACGCACTAAATTTATTTTTACAGTAAAAAAATGAAAAATCGCAAACCGATTCTTTTAGTGGAAGACGACCGCATCGATGCCATGATAATTCAACGCGCATTTAAGGAGACCAATATCAACAACAAATTGATCGTCACAAAAAACGGTGAAGAAACGCTCAGCTTGTTGAACAACCGCAAAACCGAGAAACCCTGCCTGATCATCACAGATATAAAAATGCCGCGCATGAACGGCATTGATTTATTAAAAAAATTAAAACAAGACGATGAATTCAGAAAAATTCCTGTAATCGTCCTGACGACTTCAAAAGAAGACCAGGACCGAGTGGAAAGCTTTAACCAAAGCGCCGCCGGGTTCATCGTCAAACCCGCCGACTATTCACAATTTTTGGAGGTCACCCAGGCCATTAAACTTTACTGGTCACGCTGCGAATTACCTTCTTAATTCCTTTTCAAATTCACTACCATTCCAGACGCTAAGAGTCAACCAATCTAAAAACCAAATTCCAAATCAAGCCTTCATTTTTTCTGATAAACAAACGAACAACCCGATGAAAAGCGGTTTTTTCGGTTGCTTTACCTTAGTCGATTTTTCTGACAATACGATTATTCCTGTTAATGAGTGATAAATTGAACACATAGATTATTCAACAGATAAAGTCCCGAGCATTTTGTCAGGTGTGATAAGAGATGGTTTGAAAATTACAAAATAATTGAATGCGCAAGGATAATTAATTAAGGTGGGGGGGGAAAGCAGAACTTAGACCTGAATTATTTTCATGGAAAGTATGTCGGTCTATATGTCAATACCATTTCAAGACAAAAGAAATTCTCTTTGTGAATGAAACGGATGTTTCAAGCGGCTCGTTTTCTTGAACACAATTTTAATATTAAATCATACCGTGCAGCAATTCCAAAAATCTCACTTTTAGTAAACCCGTTTTAACCTGGAATTTTTTAATTTAGCGGTTATTGTAACAACGCTTTTTTGTACCGTCTTTTAGCGTAATTTTTGGCAATTTTCTTTTTTTCGCTTGGCTTTAAATAGTAGCTCGATTTCTTGAAATCTTTCAAAATACCCGCTCGCTGGCATTGTTGTTTGAATCTGCGCAGTGCCCGGTCAATTGATTCGCCTTTTTTTAAATTCACAACTATCATACATTATTTCCTCGACCGGGGACAACCAAACTTAAGTTTTCCTGTTGAAATAATTCTAACATGAATTGAAAAGTCATAGCTTTTACTTGGTTCATATTATCCCAGTTCATTAATTAAGTCCAAAAAATTTATATTCTTTTAATTGGTCAAAACACGATGTTTCAAAAACATCAATATTTTTCAAAAAGCAATGTAACAAATTATCGAATCAATAACAAGTATTTTCTCAGTTAAGTTTTTCTTTTAAAGCTAAAAATCTCCATGTTGTGTGATCCTTTTACCGTTCCAACCTTTCACAAAGGACAAATCACCCTAAAATTATGAGCCTCTTTTCGCGCCGGACGTCGGCAAAATTTTGTCGATACGTTGATGCATCAGAAAGCGCACATCAAAACCGATTTGAGAATCTCAAATTGTGGATTGTGGAATGTGTATTTTAACAGTTTACGCTTAAATTTCGGAATCCGCCATCCGAATCTGCGATTAGAAGGAATCAGAATTTCTATTTTCATGGCTGCGTTTGCTCTCTTTTCGCAGCCGCGTCTGCGAAAAGGCTGAGATTCTTCTTAAAATTTATCATTTTCTTTAATAAATAGTGTCCATCCGTAAAGAGCCTTTTTTTTTCATTCCCGCAATTTTTAAGCGGGAATCCATTGGTCCGTCGGGAATGACGAATTCGGATGGACACTAAATAGGCTTTTTCACGGCATTTGTTCGCAATATTAAGAAGATATTTTTAATTTTTACTCAATTTTAAGAAATTTCTTTCTAAACAAAAATTACTCATACAAGACTAAATTACAACAAATTAAAGGCTTATACCGAGTATTTAAAAATGGCACCAGCTTTGATAAGGCTGTATTTCAAAATACAGTTTTTTAAAATGCAGTAAATTTAGGTAAAGGGGCTACACTGTGAACGATAAATCTGAAAAAAAATGGTTGAAGATTGGCGAGGTCGCCAGAAATTTGAACATCGCCGTTGAAACCATTCGCATGTACGAACGGTCGGGTCTTCTGATTCCGGAAAAGACAAAAACCGGCCAAAGACTGTTCAATGAAATGGATGTACATTAGGTGAATTGTATTCGACGACTCATCAAAGAACAACGATTAAACATCGAAGGCATTCGCAGATTGTTGTCTTTGATGCCTTGTTGGGAATTGAAACCCTGCACGGAGGAAGACCGGAAGGAGTGTCCGGCGTATTTAAGCTCCATCAAACCATGCTGGATGATAAAAACCGAATTACACGGCAATTGTCAGGAAGACATTTGTCGCGAATGCACTGTTTATCAAAACGCCATCCAATGCGATCAATTGAAAGTATTGCTTTATCAATTCAAAACAAGGCAAACAATTAGAAAGTGAAATTAATTACAAATTACTTGAAAATGAAAATCGAATTTAGGAATACAAAGAGAGCAGCTAGAGAATTTATCAAGAATCATAAAAAAGAGGAAATCTATGAAAAAATTACTTGTTCTTGGCGGAGGTACCGCCGGTACCATCATGGTCAACAAATTAGCGTCAGCCCTGAACGGAAATGACTGGCAGATTACCATTGTCGATGAACATGAAACCCACTATTATCAGCCCGGTTTTTTGTTTATCCCGTTCGGCATTTACACAAAAGAAGACGTGATTAAACCTCGCCGCGATTTTTTTCCAGCCGGTGTTGAAGTCATCATTTCACCTATCGAAGAAATCACACCGGTAAATAACCAGGTGAAGCTCCAAAACGGCAAAATATTGAGTTACGATTATTTGATCGTCGCCACCGGCAGCCAAATTCACCCGGAAGAAACCGAAGGGTTAAAGAACGGCGCCTGGCGACAAAACATCTTCGATTTTTATACCGTAGATGGTGCCCTAGCGCTTGCTAATTATTTAAAATACTGGAAAGGCGGCAAGATGGTGGTGAACATTGTTGAGATGCCTATCAAGTGTCCGGTGGCGCCGCTGGAATTTGTGTTTCTGGCCGACTGGTGGTTCACGGAACAAGGTATTCGCGACAAAGTAGAGATCGAATATGTGACGCCGCTGCCCGGAGCGTTTACCAAACCCATCGCTTCGAAATTTTTAGGGCAATTCCTGGAAAAGAAAAACATCAAGCTCATCCCGCGTTTAGTGTGGGGAAAGTAGATAGCTCCAATAACAAAATCGTATCCTGGGATGAAAAAGAGGTGTCGTATGATTTGCTGGTCACCATCCCCACCAACATGGGAGCGGAGGTTATCGCTCGCTCCGGCATGGGCGACGACCTGAATTTTATACCGACCCACCCCGGTACCCTGCAATCGAAAAACTACCAAAATGTCTTTGTGATCGGCGACGCCACAGATTTGCCCAGCTCCAAAGCCGGCTCCGTGGCGCATTTCGAAGCAGAAGTCCTTTTTGAAAACATTCTTCGCGCCATCGACGGCCGTGAGCTGCAGCCCAAATTTGACGGCCATGCCAATTGCTTCATCGAGTCCGGTTTTGGCAAAGGGGTGCTTATCGATTTCAATTATGAAGTGGAACCGCTGCCCGGCAAGTTTCCTTTGCCAGGAGTCGGTCCCTTCTCGCTTTTGCAGGAAACCAAAATGAACCACTGGGGCAAGATGATGTTTCGCTGGGTGTACTGGAATCTCCTGCTGAAAGGAAGCGAGCTGCCTATCGAAGCGCAAATGCTCATGGCCGGAAAAAAGGGGAGCTGAAATATGGAAACGAAAAACCTTGAAAAAGAGCTGGCAGATATTCACGAAAAGCTAAACTTCATCACCGAACAAATGCGCGAACAGCAGCGCAAACAAAGAGAGATTCAGGAATTGAAAGATGATCTCATCCGTATCGGCAAGGATGTCTTCCAATCGGCGGTTCAGGAATTAGAAGAAGTCGCCCCCTACTTCGACACCAATGACTTACTCTTCCTGCTCAAAAAGCTGCTGCGCAACACCCGCAATCTGACCAAGATGCTGGACCAGGTTGAAAGCACGGCAGACTTTTTTAACGACGCCCGCGTACCCATGAAAAACGCCTTCCAGCAAGTGCTCGCGAATCTCGACGAGCTGGACCGCAGAGGGTATTTTGACTTTATGCGGGAGGCGGCAAAAATCCTCGACGTCATCGTCACGTCATTTAGCGTGGAAGATGTGCGTTTGCTGCGCGAAAATATCACGTCTATTTTACTCACCGTGAAAAACATGACCCAACCCGAGATGCTGGGTACCGTGAACAACGCGCTCGGCTGTTTTAGAAAAATGGACATTGTGGTAGAACAGGATGTCACCTACCAAGAGATTTTCAAAGAGCTGAGAAAGCCAGAGGTGAAACGGGGATTAGTGTTCATGTTGGAATTTGTAAAAAGCATGGCCAATCCAAACGGAGCGGCCTTAAATAAAAATCCAATTAATAATTAACGAAGGAGAAAAATGTTATGACCACAACAACCATGACCCCTAAAACAGTAGAAGTCGATGCAGAAGGATTTTTAGTCAATCCGGATGACTGGACCGAAGAGCTGGCAATTGAATTAGCCAAAGAAGTCGGCATCAACGAGTTGACCGACGGGCACTGGAAAGTGATTCGTTTCATGCGCCAGGATTTCAAAGAAAAAGGTCAGATTCCGACCATCCGGCGCATCAAAAACGCTGGCGGCGTTCCGACCAAAGATTTGTACCGGCTCTTTCCCGAAGGACCGGCCAAAAAAGCGGCTAAAATTGCGGGTTTGGGAAAACCACAGGGTTGTGTCTAAATCATCGAATGGATTCACTTTAACTTATGAGTAATTATTGACAATCGGGAGATAAAAATATGCCATCAAACAATTCAACCAATTCAGAAAAGATCAAAAAAGTCTCCATCGTGGTGTCCCAAGGCTCCCTGGAAGGGGTTTATCCGGGATTGATCATGGCCAACGGGGCCAGGATGGAAGGCATCGAGGCGAATCTTTTTTTTACATTTTTTGGGCTGGATGCCATCATTAAAAAGCGTATGAATAAACTAAAAGTCGCCACCGTTGGCAACCCGGCCATGCACATTCCATCTCTGTTAGGAATTATTCCGGGGATGTCGGCTTTTGCCACTTCTAAAATGTCAAAAGAGATGGAAAAACTGGATATCCCACCGGTGGGTGAATTTATCGAAATGATCGACGACGCGGGCGGAAACCTTTACGCCTGCAAAGCCACGGTGGAAATGTTTCACCTTGCAAAAGACGATTTCTGCGACCAGGTAAAAGATATCATCAACGTGGGCAAGTTATACGAAATTTCTGCCGGCGGCGAAATCATTTTCACTTAACTTGACCTTATTGGAGGCAATAATGAAATAGCTTTTAGTTTTAACACTCGTTTTGATGACCCTTATATTCATGTTTAGGAAGGCTTTTTAGTAACCAACCAGGCCAGCACCAATGACTACCTTTTAAACTGCTTCTGTGCAAATTCCTTTGCGCGCGGGGGAACGATGTTAGGAATTCCAGATAACGGCGCCGTGCTGTTAGCCAATCTGGCCGGACTGGCTTTTATGCAACGAAAAGCGTTGGAAATCAGACTGGGCGTTATGATTCCAGAGGTACAATTTCAAAATCCTGCAAACGATCTCACAACCGCCAATCAAAAATACTACCCCATGCCGTTTTCGGGTTACGTGGATCCCAGGCCCGACAGCAAGTGGTCGTGGGGTTTTGGTTTGAGTGTGGTGGGAGGAATCGGAGCGGAGTACCATTTGCAGCACGAGCTGTTCAAAGATGAAAAGATCGCCATCGTGGGCGCGTCCAGTCCGGCTGTGGAAAGAAAATTGTTCAAAATCGTCAAAGCCGGAAGCGACATGAACCGTAAAACTTCCTTTTCCCGGTATGGCTCATGCGGGAGCTTACCCTATTGAAATGGTGGTGGCTCAGGAAAATGACGGCGCCAAAGTACGAATCATAAATGAAATGTACCGCATGAAAATGTATGTAGAAGATGCGGGCGAATTCGCGTTTGCGAAAAAAATGAAAATGCCCAGCTCCATTCAGAATGAGCCGGAAAAAAGATTTTTGGTGCATTGAGTTTGAGCAAATAAGTATTGAATTTGACTCTGTTTCAGGTATGCGGCGCAATATTTTTTGCGTCGCATATCATTTTTATTAAACGCTTACTTTATCAATCGCAAGGCTTCTCTTTTACTCAAAGGAGAAAGCTCATTTTCACCGACAAAGTTCTTTACCGCTTCGGGATCGGTTTTCGAATATTCCCGCAACACCCAGCCAATGGCTTTTCTAATAAAAAATTCCTTTGAATCAGCCCGCCGTTTGATGAGTGAAAACAACAGTTCCAAATCGGTTTTGTCTTTGTATTGCAACTGAAAAAGCAACGCCGTCCTTTGCAGCCAGAAATTATCCGACTCGATCCATTCATGCGCTTTTTCAGCCACGGCTGCAGGAAATTTCTGGAAATACCAACCTACCAATTTGACAGCGGTCAAATCCACCGTATCCCACCAGGATTTTGTGACAATCATGTACTCGTGCAGCTTCAATTCCGACACAGTCATCTGTTTCTTGAGCTTCTCCAGCATCCCTTGGCAAAAATATTGATATTCACGCTGTGGAAGCTCCCAGAGCTCCCGCACAATTTTTTCTAATTGAGCGGTCTCTGGCAAACCGTATTTTTCAAAAAACGCCTGGGTTATTTTCTGTCGCTCGGGTTTTTGAATCCCATAAAATTCGAACTGATCTTTCATGTACTTTTTCATGTCTACCGCTTTCGCGGGATTGGCCTGGGCTTCAAAAGCCGCGATCAAGGGCTTCAAATATTCAATTTTCATCGGTTCAACCATTTAGTTTTGCACAATAAGTCTGTAACGCGGCCGTATCATCTTTAAAAATGCAAGCTAATAACATGTCGTTTTCTCGGGGTATTTCCGTTTCCCGAATCATAGCCATGAAAGAATCTGTACTTTCAATGCGTTGCAGACCACTGTCAAACGTCAAGTCGCCGATCAGACACGAGCGCATTTTCAGAAAATCAACAGGCTCCTGCTATGAGTGAACATATTTTAGCGCCAGGGCTTCGGCATTCTCAGTTAAACTCATGAACAACTCCATTCCATAAAGTACTTTTGCATCGTGGAATTTTGACTCAATAAATTGCGACAAAAATACGAAGAAGATCGGCTCACTTTTTTGTCATTTCAGATGGAGTATCGGGTACGTCGTAAATTTTTTTGAAATCCGCCTCCGCGCCATGCCAGAGATCCTGCAGTTTATTCAGGGCTTGACGTGCTTTTTCAGGCGTATGAGCTTTGCGGTACAATTTCCACAAATGGTAATGCGCCCAGACGTAATTAGAATTATATTCCAGCGCTTTTTTAAAGCGGGCCTCCGCTAAATCCAACCGATTGATTTTAAACTCCATAAACATCTTACCGAACGATGTATTGAAGAAAGCCAGATCAAATGGCGAATCATGATCTTTGATTTTCATCTTAATTGCCCCATCAAATTTTTTTATGATTTTCAAAACCGGACCAATTTGACCAAGTTTCGCAGCGAGGCATGCTTTTAAATGCAGCATATATTTATAAATTACCTTGCGGTAATTATCTGCATTTATTTTGTTTGATTGGATGATGGCTTCCATGTCGGTTAGCTCTTTTTGAGCGCGTGCATACACGCCGGTTTGAGCATAAATCACGCCCATCAGCCAATGCGCATCATGATTCCGGGTAATCAGGTCTCGTCCGTCAAACCAGTTTTTGGATTTCATACAAAAGTTCAGTGCGGAAACATAATCCCGCTGGAAATATTTGACCAATGCCAGATAAAAATAGCCTTTGGCGTTTTCCAACGAATCGGAGGCATATCGCAAATAATTTTCAGCACTCTCCTGGGCCTGGGCAATTTTTCCCTGTTCGATTTGAATTAGGCAAAGCGAGCCGTACAAATAAGCGCCACCTGGTTCAAGCCTTAGACCTTGCTCTATCGCCCAGGCAGCGCTGTCCAACAAACCTGCCGTGAGGTACCCGTCTGCGAGCCCGCTGAACGCCCTGGCCGTGGAATCGAGCTGAACATGGGTTCGAAAATGGTGCAGAGCCTGGTTGTGTTTACCGAGGTGGCTGTAACAGTAGCCGAGCTGGTTGTGTGCCCTTGCAAAATACCGATCCAATTGCAGCGCTTTTTTGCAATATTTCAAGGCGTTTTTGATATCGCAGCGTTCGAAATAAACTTCTGCTAACAAAAAGGCGAAACGTTTGCGGTTTGGATTTTGGCGGTAAATTTTTTGCGCTATGTCGATTTCTTTCTTCGTATCTCCAGCGATTCGGGCAGAGAGCAATTCCGCTGTTAACGAATCTTGCCGACTCAGCGCACTTAAAAATGGATGCGTGGATTGAACGATTCCTTCAGCCTCATCCGCACGGCCATCCTGGATTAGCGCCTCAGCTAAGTATAATTTAGCCAAAACAAAGCCGGGATCCAGCTCCACGGCTTGCTGAAATTGTTGGCGAGCGGATTTCGAGTTCAATTTCTCCCTGGCCGTTTCCCCGGCAAAAAAATGTTTGAAGGCCTGCCAGTTGCGTGTAAAAACCGACTTTTTCTTTGCGGCTACCCCTAATTCTTCGAGTATGCTGCGGATTATTCGGTCTGCCGAATCAGTTAGCAGCATCGACGAATGAGCAAAATCATGC
The DNA here is from genome assembly GCA_046757025.1 of bacterium. GTDB lineage: Bacteria > Zhuqueibacterota > Zhuqueibacteria > Oceanimicrobiales > Oceanimicrobiaceae > JBHHXN01. The sequence continues at coordinate 9,472 of JBHHXN010000024.1, read as the reverse complement.
GTGATAATCACCGCTTCTTCATCGGGCTGCAACAGTTTCAAAGTGATTTTATAGCCGGCATCTTCGGCAGTTACCGTCCCCTGAATCTGCATTTTAACGGATTCCACATTTTGATTGAGACGCTTGAACTCCTTTCCCGTCAGCACCACCTCGTTACTGGATTGGACGAGATTTTGCGCGATCAGGTATTCCAACATCTCAGGCTCGAACAAATCAGACGCTTTTTGTGTTTGGGGCAATTGAAATGAATGGACGACGATGCAGTCGACGTCTGGAAATGGCCGGCAAGCCGCTAAATTCAACAACCACCACGCGAACATCAAATAAATCGCAAAATCAATTTTGAATCGGTTTTTTTTTCTTAGGCCATACATGTGGAAGCTGACGATTAATTTCCGAATCCTGCCAAAAATACAGCCTGAAACTTTTTCGGCTTACGGTCGGAGTATCAGACAAAATCAAAGTGAATTTCATTAGCAAGTGACCTTTGCCACGAACAGATGCATGATGTATTTTGATGTAACTTGAATTTACAAGAATGAATGACGACGAAAGCCAGGTTGACAAAACAAACCATAAGCGACAACCTCCACAACATGATACGATAGTACCTGGTTGTGCATGAGAAAGTGAATGTAGCCAGGAAGCAGTGCCAGATGATATATGATTACTCGCTTCGTATTTCGGAAGGAGGAAATGTCGGAAATTTGAAAATGGTGTCTATTTGAGACTTCATTCAATATAAAAATATTTTATAACTAGTCAAGAAAAATTCCGGACGAAATTATCCAATGGTATGGCTGGAATGAGCATGATCAATTAAAATTGGATGAACAAAAAATGACTGGCTTTCTTTCGTTAAATTTGTGTACCTGAATTATTCATACAAAAGAGAGGACAGCGAACGTGTTGGGTGTTCAGCCTTTAGGCTGCCAGGACACGCTGAAGCGTGAACACCGAATGTGTTTTTCAAAACTCAGTTTTTCGATTTTGAGCGTAAAATCCTGGTTTGTGAATAATCCAAATGTAGAAATTTACTCGTATTGCAACGGTCTCTGATAGGCTTTTTCATTGGAATATTCACTTGTCGTAATTGTAATTCAAATAACATACCTGTTCTTAAAGGCGGTCATGACAACATTTTTTCCTCCTCAAAAATGATTTTCATGATCGCCGACTTGATTTCCTCCCAACGCTCAATAGAAAACAGCTTGCAAAATTGACCAGCGGATATTTTTCTACCAGTAAAAACACCGACCGGAGTTTTTCCCGATCTAGGTCGACTATTTTTCTGACCACTTTGCAGCACAAAAAGTGGTGCAGGAATCGGTTGAATTTATGGGAATATTTATAAATATTATTTGTATCTTATAAAATATTTTCCTATTATGAAACGAGCACAATTAATCGTTTTTACATCCGTTATTCGGATTCCCTGAATTTTCATCCCCGCGATTCGCAATGATGCCATCTAAAAATAACATGGAAAAGGAAATGCAAAACGGTCAGGCAATTTATGTGGAGGAGCTCATTCCTATTCAAGATTTTGTTTCCGCAGAAACGTTGAAAGAGCAAATCCGTAAACGAATCGGAATCCGAAACAAAAGCAACTGGCTTGTGCATAAAATCAGTAATCAGGGCCCGTTCATTTCGTTAGTTTTCAAGCATTGATCACACCACATTTCATTGCGATTTAGTTGATCCGACATACTGTCTCTCAATTTGTCCATGACATTTTCTCTCGTACTTTCATCTTAAAGCAAAACGCAATTCGTTTTTTAAGCAGCGAAATGAATATTTTTATGAAACAACCCGCTTTTCCGCCTGATGGCTTCGCGAATCATACATAACAAAGCTGGCCTGTCCGGTCAATTCGCCCATGATCTCGCCAGGGTTGACCACCAGAGTGGAGCCGGTATTTGAAATTTCAAATTGCTGATTGTGCCCAAAACAAACGAGATCATACCTGGCGGTCCAGGCCAGTTGCCGGCCGACGTTGTCAAAATGGTGAACAGCAATCTTTCTTGAATCCAGGACGATCTCGCAAAATTCACCATAAACAAACAGATGTTCGTATTCGCTGGCTTTCTGGGTGATGCGAAACAAATCGCCGTCGTTGTTTCCAAACACAATGTGAATATTCTTGTTTGGAAATCCTTCTGCCAGCTCTTTTACGATAAATGGCGAGCACAAATCCCCGCAGCATAGCAATGCTTCAGCCTGTTGCATCATTTTACAGGCTTGACGTAAATTGTGGATGTGATCATGAATATCCGAAATCACGGCAATTTTCATGGCGGATTCCTTTTCGTTTAAAGTCGAAAAAATGAAACAGGTCAGCCGCACTCATTTTCTTCGGTTTCAAATCATGGTTGGAGAGTTGGCGGCCAACGTTGGGAATTTAATATTTTACTTTATTTTCTAAATAGATTAACCTACATTTTATCCGGAAATTATCAAGAGAATAATAAAATGTCGGGTTCCGGCTTTCGAGTTCACGGAGTCGTTTTCTTCAAAGGGACTATCCAGCGAATATTTACGTACACTGAAAGAATTTAGTACCCCAAGCATTTGAGGTGATGTTATTTTGAAATTTACTCTGCGCGCAAAATTTATTTCCCTGACTACGTTCATTGTCGCTTCGACCATGGCCATCGCGACCTATTTTTTCACCATTCGCGAGCTGCATGACAAGCGTACGGATTTTGAACTGCAGATGAAAAGGATCGCCGAGAACATTGCCACTGTGCAATTGCTGGATCGGCAAAACTGGGAGGATTATCAATCCTACATTACACATTTCATCAAATTAAATGACGACATCATTTACATTGCGATTTTCGACGCTCGTAATTGGTTACGCGCGCACGCCTTAAATACCGATCTGGTAGAAATTGATTTCAACTTGCAAATATCCCGCACGGCTCAGGCAGAAATTGTGCGGCGTCTGGATAAAGGCTTGATTTCCAAACAAAATCAAAACGACATGAGCACACAACGGGTCAACATTCAGTCGGGTGACATTGTGCTCGGCAGCGTCCACGTGGGATTTTCACTCATCGAAATCAATGACAAACTTCAAAACAGCATCGCGCGCAATGCGGCCATCGCTTTTATTTTTATGCTTATTTTCAGCACGATTTCTATTTTTTTGAGTCGGCATCTAACCCGGCCGCTGGAACGGCTGAACCTGGCCATGGCGGCCATTAAACAGGGACGGCTGGATCAAAACGTCAAAGCCGAAACGCGCGATGAAATCGGCAAGCTAACCCTAACATTTAACGAAATGGCGGCGGGTTTGCGGGAGCGCAAAATCATCGAACAGTTGAGTCAGGAAATTGGACAAGTCTTTCAGTTGGAACAATTAGGCCGCCTGGTGAGAAATCGCATTGGAAACGCCATCGGAGCCGACAACACCAGGTTGTATTTGCGAAAAAAAAACGACGCGAATTTATTCGAAGAAATCGCTTCCAATCATACCGGTCCCGACCATGGACAATCGCTTTTATTTGATTCAGATGTCCAGGCCGTTCTTTGTGAAAACACAAATGGCATCGTGTTTCATGAAGCGCCGGCAGCGATTAAAGCATCTTTGAAACCTATTCAGCTTAGTCAAATGGACCTGGTCATTCCTATGCAGGTTAAAAATCAATTGTTTGGTTTGTTGATTTTTCAATTAGTGCATCAGGATAAAAGCATCGATGGGAAAACGCAACAATTCATCGCAACCCTGGCCAGACAGGCCGCGGTGGCGCTGGAAAATGCCCTGTTGTACGAAGAGCTGAAAGAGCAAGAACGGCTCAAACGAGAACTGGAAATTGCCCGGGAAGTTCAGCAAAAATTGCTGCCCATTAAGGCGCCAGTCGTTCCTGGGTTTGAGGTGGAAGGCATGTGCAAATCGGCGGACGAAGTGGGCGGCGATTATTTCGATTTTTTCGAATTGGATAAAGAACATTTCGGATTTGTGATCGCCGACGTGAGCGGGAAAGGCACCTCGGCCTCGTTCTACATGGCTGAAATCAAAGGCATGATGTCTTCACTGGTTTCAGCCAATTTGTCTCCGCAAAAAGTGCTGAGTGCTCTAAACAGACGACTCTACATAAGTCTCGACAAAAAAGTTTTCGCCACCATGATATACGGCGTACTCAATGTCACATCAAAATCGTTTACGTTTGTGCGCGCCGGACACAATGCCTTGCTGCATAAAAATGGCAACCAGCATGCAAGTTTTGTTACGCCACCGGGGATTGGGTTGGGGCTGGAAGCCGGCAAAATCTTCGAAGCCACTCTGCAAGAAATCACTTTAATCCTGGCAGATGGCGACACGATTCTATTGTTCACAGATGGCATCACCGAATCGATGAATCTTGCAAATGAACAATTTGGTGAAGACCGTCTGCTGGAGTTACTCAATCAAAATGAAGTGCGCAGCGCAAAAAAACTGCAGAATACCATTCTCGATAAAGTGGACTCATTTGCACAAGGCGCAAAACAGCACGATGATTTAACCATGGTAGTTCTGCATTGCCGTAAAAATAACCATTGAATTAAATCTCTGTTTTTCAAGAAACTAATACGCAAAGTAAACGTACCAATGTGAAAACCGCTCACCATGCTTTTTTAAATCTATATTGATTCCAGGAGTTGTTTTATGAATCGTTTTCAAGTCATCTTAATCGGTTATCTGCTGGCCAATCTGGCGCTGTTCACCGCTTGTTCAGATAAAGGGGAACGCAAGATCAAATTGACCGACGAAGCCGCCGCCACAAACACCCGAATTCAAAGCGCCGCCAGCGTGCTGCAAGTTGCCCCGGCTGAACAGCAAAATATCGCCATCCTGCCATTTCAAAATCAAACCGAAGATGCAAGTTTAGATTGGTTGAGCCGCGGTCTGGCAGATATGCTCGCAACCGAACTTTCGCAGTCGCGATATATCAATGTGATTCCCTTAAACAAATTGTACGAATCCGCAAACGAAATTGGCCAGAACTCGGAAGATCTACAAAAGCCACAGGTTGCCTTTATCACCTCAAAAAAAGCGCAGGCAGAAACGATTATTACCGGCTCATTTTATTATCAGGACGGCCATCTTTTCATCGACGCAGAGATTAAAGAGGTCGCCACCCAAAACACCCTCAAGCGGGAGTCGGTGAGCGGACCAAATTTGGAACGCATATTTGCGATGGTGGATGAGCTTTCAAACCGGGTTCGAACGGGGTTGCGAGGTGATTTGGTTGCGGTCAAAGACCAACGATTGAAATTGCATGAAATGACCAGCTCGTTGGAAGCGTTCAAGTGTTTTTCCAAAGCTCGGGAATACGAAGACAAATTTATGCAAATGGAAGCGGATACTTGCCTGCGTAAAGCCATCGAATTGGACACGACTTTTGCATCGGCCTATTTGATGCTTGCGCAAAGAACCGCCCAGTATGGTCAATCAGAGGCTGCCATAAAATTGCTTTTACCTGCACGAAAATATATCAACAAACTGTCGCAGTCTGAACAAATCTCTCTGCGCCTTCTGGAAGCAAGACTCGAGGGCGACATCGAAAAGTTGGTAGCGGCCATGCAGGATTTATTGCGATTTGAACCTCGGGACGTGGATACGCGATTGCAGTTAGCCAATCATCTCATGCGCTACCGAAACTATGACCGCGCCCTGGAACAGTATGAAACCATCCTGGAACTGGCGCCCAAACGTAAACTCATTTACAACCAGCTTGGTTATTTATATGCCTGGCGTGGAGATTTTAAAAACGCCCTGAGATACCTGAACAAGTACGAAAAATTAGCGCCCAATGAACCCAACCCTTATGACAGCAAAGGTGAAATTTTGCTCATGGCCGGACGCTTTAATGACGCCATCCAACAATTCAAAACCTCCCTCAGTAAAAGACCCAACTATTCGAATTCGTTGGCACAATTAAGCGAAGTTTACGCCGAGCTCGACAACGAAAAACATGCCTTGAAATATATTGAAGAATGGATGCGGCAGGATGCGAATGATCGTTGGCAGGCAGGTGGTTTTTTGAGAAAAGCCAAATTGCTCTGGCGGTTTGAGAAATTCAAGCAAGCTGAAAAAAATATTCAAAAAGCCTTAAAAATTAATCCCGGATCGGTATATACCGTTTTAACGGCCGGAGAGTTTTACCATTCAATTGGAGATTCTACCAAAGCCCGTAAAGTTTTCAGATACTATTTGACCAGATTGAAAAATTCTGTTAAAAACAAAGAGTTGACACTGGAAGAGTTCAAAGCCTTTTTAATCTTCGCTCTGCAAGCGGACCTGCCGGCTACAGAATATTTTCCTTTTGTTGAAAAACTCTCTGCCCGTGAAACACGTACCCTTCAAAAACAGAATTACGACCTCCTGCTTGGTATTTTGTATTTACGCCTGGGAAACTATGAACAAGCCCGAACGTATTGTCAGAGTCAAAATGAAACACTGCTTAAGCTGCTCACTCAATTGCCGGCCGCCAGTCGCAGCCAATCGTGGAAATACAGCGTGGAAGCCATTCGGCTTGCTTATGAAAATGACGCGCAGGATTTACCCTATTACAAAAAACTGTTAGCAACCTCTCAGAATGCTGGCAGAAAAGATTTGGAAGTCATGTCCCGATTCTTGCTGGCGCAATTTCAAAACAAATATCATCGTACCACAGAACTGATGTCAGAATATCAAACCCTGGGCGCGCCGCTGGAAAAGCAATGGCGCATCATCGGACCGTTTAAAAACCGCGGCGGTTTCGACCACCGCTTTCCTCCCGAAGAAAGTCTGGACCCGAAGGCATCCTATCACGAGGGAGATCGCACTCTGACCTGGCTGGTCGCACAGGACGGCGTCTACGACGGTTTTGTGGATTTGAAAGCCGCCCTCGAAAAATCTTCCTGGTCAGTGGGTTATGGTGTGATTCTTATCGAATCGCCTGAAAAGCGTATAGTGCAGATCAGACTCGCAACCGACGAATCGTGCAAATTGTGGTTGAACAGGCAGCTGGTCTGGAAAGTTTACCGCACAGAAGATGTGCCGGTGGATAACGACATCGTGACCGTGGTGCTGCATCCCGGCAAAAACAAACTGCTGATCAAAGTTGGCAACAGCCTGCAGGACTGGGGTTTCTATTTGCGGGTGACAGATGAAAATGGCAACGGTTTTCCCGATATCAAATTCTTGCCCGTCACGGACGATGAGGACACTTTCGCCACGCTGCCCGATGCCAGGATCGGAGAGTAATTAGCGTCCATCCGTAATCGTCATTCCCGAGTGCCGTTATCGGGAATCTCCTGCCTAACTGACCAATGGATTCCCGCTTAAAGATGCGCGAATGACAAAAAAAAGCCCTTTACGGAGGGACACTAATAGTGCGATTCCTTATTATCATGGCAGTCATTGCGAGGAGTGTAACGACGAAGCAATCTCCTGATATTCAGCAAGTTAGGAGATTGCTTCGTCCCGCACAAAACGCGGGACTCGCAATGACAATTTGTTGTAACATTAATTAGGAAACGTTCTACTAATTAGGGAAGAATGAGCTCAAACAATTTGCTGCTTTGAAACTCCTTCACAAACGAAAAAGCTATCCGGCAATTACCGCACTCTTGCAAGCCGTCATTTCTTTAAATACTCATCTGTTAATTTGGCCAGCAATTCCTCTCGCCGATGATAGAGCTGTTTTGGCTTTCTCGGTCGGTGATTGGCTAAGGCGTAAGCCGTGAGAATAGGTAAGGCGATGGTGGCGTCGCAATAGCAGGTGACCGTATGCGGCAGACCCGCGGGATCCACTTTGCCCCAGCTCACCGCTTCCGAAGGCGTGGCCCCGGAAAGCCCGCCCGTATCGCTGCGGGCGTCGGTAAACTGAAGGAAATAATCGTGCCCCTTTTCATCGATCCCCAGGACTTCCTGAATTTGCGGTTCGGTTTGCAGGAGAAAATTTTTGGGGGAGCCCCCTCCTAAAATGAACACCGCGCTTTTACCGCCCGTGCGTTTGGCGTTCAGCACGATGGCCGCGGTTTCATTGACATCTGCGGAAACATCCAGTTTTAGCGAAAGCCCCTCCAGCGCTTTTGCCGCGATGTTCATGCCGATGGAGCTGTCCCCCGGCGAAGAAGTGTAGATGGGTACGCCAGCAGAATAAGCCGCAGCCAGCAGCGATTTGCTTTTGAGCTGCAACACCAGCTCTCGTTCGTGCACGTATTTGCCCACGAGATAGTGAAACTCGGAAGTGCTCATGGAACGTTGAAATTCCGGCGCTTCAATGACTTTCCGATAAAATTCATCTGTTGAGAGCAGCACCTCATAATCAAAAAAAATGTCGTAAATTCGCACCACGTGTTGTTCACGCAGTTCGACATCGTCGGCCTGGAAGGTGCCCTGATGCATGGTCAGCCCCAGTGCGAAATGGGTATCGTGATATAAATTTGCGCCGGTGCTCACTATCCAGTCAACGAAACCGTTCTCGATCAACGGAATGATGCAGGACATGCCGAGACCGGCCGGCGTCAACGCGCCGGTCAAGCTCATTCCCACCGTCACATCTTCTGCCAGCATTTTTTCCGTAAAAAGCTGACACCCTTCGCGCAGACGCGCGGCGTTATAGGCTAAAAAGGATTTTTCGATCAAATCCGTCACGGTGATTTCAGAAGTGATCGGAGCCGGCGAAATGGCTTTGCCAGCGAGATAGTTTTTTTTTGTCAGATTCATTTTATTTTACTCATTTTTTTCCATTCATTTTAATGCATCTTTGCCAGGCAACCTCGTTGCCATTTTTACGGCATAAGCATCTATATTCTTGCGAACAGAGTGAACGTTTTTGTTCTGAAAAATGATAAATAGTTAAAGGAAAGTTTAGTTCGGGTTGGTTCCATCAAAAATATCAAAATTATTCACTTTCCACACACCATCCACATCGACCGCAGACAGCACCATTTTCCTTTCGGACTCATCCCCGCTTTTATTCTCGATCTTCACATCATAATAAAAAGTGATGGAACGATCCGAATGCGTTTTGGAGCTCACCAGAGTATAGTCGATAAAAGGTTTGTGTTTGGACAAATCCAAATTTGGCTCCATGCGCACCGATTGCAAAAGTTTGATTTCCTTTTGTAATTTTTTTTCAGCGAGTCCGGAACTCAATTCCAGGGCGCCTTGCTGGTTTAGTTCAATAAAATATCGGTATAAAAAGGCTTCGGCGACTCCTTTGGGCGAATTCTTATGCCCACATGAAAAACAGCCAAAGGGCACAATTAGAATGAAAAAAAATAGAAGTTTTTGAATATTTTTGTTCATTGAAATTCTCAATTTGATGAGGTTAAACAAAATAATCTTACCAATAGAAAAAAGCAAGCAGATTATTTAAAGAAAATACTTGAAATTCTTATTTTGATTTTTAACATTGTAATCAATAATTTTTGTTAGAAATCCATTATAATACATTCAGACTTTAAAACTGTCTCCACCAACGTCGTTTCATTT
>JBHHXN010000023.1:0-47208 GCA_046757025.1 bacterium | reverse complement strand
TTAAGAAAAATACCTTAAAAACCATTGATTACACAACTGCGAAACTTGAGTTATTTATTGATTAAACAATTTCCGGTAGCAGGGAGGTTGATAAATTGAATATTTGGGAAACTGACAAATTAATTTTGTTTTTAATGTTTTTTATTCCTGGATTTGTTTCTATTAAAATTTATGATTTGTTTATACCAGGAGAACAAAGAGATTTCACAAAATCGTTGTTTGAAGTCATAGGCTATAGTGCTTTGAATTATGCAGTATTTTCTTGGCTAATTATCTGGTTATATTTTGAAAATCTTTACTTCGGACACAAGATATGGTTTTTTATACTATTAGTGATGATAATGTTAGTTTTCCCTTCTCTATGGCCTGTTTTATTCATTCGATTATGGAGTTGGGAGCCACTGGCAAAATATATAATTCATCCGATAAAAAAGCCCTGGGATTATCTGTTTGGAAAAGGAGAACTTTATTGGATGATAGTGCATCTTAAAGATGGAAGGAAAATTGGTGGAAAGTTTGACAAAGAATCCTTCGCATCGTCCTTTCCAGCCGAGGAACAGTTATATTTAGAAGAAGTTTGGGAATTAGACCAAAAAGGCAAATTTATTGAACCCATTGATAGATCGGCAGGGATAATTGTACTATCGAACGAAATTTCATCAATCGAATTGTTTAAATAAAAATGGAGATTTATACATGTCCATAGATAATAATAAATCAAAGAATAAACTAATTATTAGAGATTTGCGGGAGGGATATCAACCAACAAAAGGTAAATTGGACGCTTCAAATCCACCCAAAGGAGGTTCAGGTGTTCCTTCTAAAAATGATGATAGAAGTAATGAAGAGAGTAAAAAGGAATAAATGAATCATTCGCATAAGTATTGCGAAAATCTCTTAAGCTACCGCCGCCGACCAACCCGCGTGGTTTACGTGGGTGAGGTGGGAATCGGCGGCGACCATCCCATTCGTGTGCAATCGATGACGATTGCGGACACGCTGGATACCGAAGCCACGGTGCGGGAGATTCAGCAGCTGGCCGAGGTCGGGTGTGAAGTCGTGCGGGTGACGGCTCCATCCCTGAAAGAAGCTGAAAATCTAAAAAACATCAAGGCCGAACTTAACCGCTACGGCGTCAAGGTGCCGCTGGTGGCGGATATTCATTTCACGCCCAACGCGGCGCTGGTGGCAGCCGAGTACGTGGAAAAGGTGCGCATCAATCCCGGCAATTATGCCGATAAAAAGAAATTCGAGCAGCGCGAATACACCGACGAGGAATACCAGGCGGAGCTGCGGCGCATCGAAGAGAAGTTCAAGCCGCTGGTGCTGAAGTGCAAAAAGTTAGGACGCGCCCTGCGCATCGGCACCAACCACGGCTCGCTTTCGGACCGCATCATGAACCGCTACGGCGACACTCCGGCCGGCATGGTGGAATCGGCTCTGGAATTTGTGCGCATCTGCCAGAAATACGACTTTCACGACATCGTGCTATCTATGAAATCTTCCAACCCCCAGGTAGCTATTCAGGCCTACCGGCTGCTGGCGGCGCGCATGCTTGAGCTTGGCATGGACTACCCGTTTCATCTGGGCGTCACCGAAGCCGGCGACGGCGAAGAGGGCCGAATCAAATCCGCCATCGGAATTGGTGCGCTGCTTGAAGACGGCATTGGCGATACCATTCGCGTCTCATTGACCGAGGACGCGGTGGCGGAAGTGCCCGTGGCATTTCAAATCGCACAAAAATATAACGAGCTGAGCCGCTCATCACCGCAGTCCGAAAAGCTGCAATTTTTCACCCTGAGTGGAGTCGAAGGGGTGCGTAATTTGCAGGAAAACATGCGTGCTTCGACTCCGCTCAGTTGGAAGCCCAATGCTTTAAGGGAATTCTGGGGCACCCCTTCTGAATCTAATGGATTCGCGCTCAAACTGCCGGATCCGTTTGCTTCGCAGCGCAGAGATACTTTGTCATGCGAACTGGTTTTCCACCAATTGGGCAACGGGCAGCTATCGCGGGTGGAATTGTCTCTATCCGAGCCTTTTTCAAATATCGATTCCACGGTTAAAAAAGTAATTGAAATGCTGGGGTCTGTTGGGAACGGCCAGTTGAACGTTATTTCGCCTGGCCCGAATCGCACGGATTTCAAGTGCGAAACCGTCCATGTTCAACTGCAGACCAATGAAGATTTGCGCGGCTTTGAGGTGTTGCACGCGGAATTACACCGCAGGGAAATTTATGTGCCCTTTGCAGTGGAAGTCACCCAGCAGATGGAGGCGGTGTTGAAAATCGCTGCGAGCGCCGACCGTCTGGTTTATGCCGTCCAGCCCAACTCAGTTGAGCAGGAGCTGCAACAATTGCTACGGGCCGCTGGCATGTTTGGCCGGGCCGTCGAATGGAAAATTTCATCTGCGAACGAGGCTGATTCAAAATTTCATTTCTTGAGTGGCTCCATGGAAAAAGCGTTGTTGGTTTGTGAAAAAGCCGATTTCTGGAACCTGCTTTTTTCATTAGATAACTCGTTTTCCCAACCGTCTCTGATTGCGCATTATCGTTTTTTAGCCGGCCGCCTGGATGCACTCGGCGCCCCTTTCCCCATTCTTTTGCGTTACACATCTGACGCCGATTTTGACCACATTTTGTTGGATGCCTCCACTCAGCTCGGCGTGCTATTATGCGACGGCATCGGCGATGCCATCCACATTCAGGCAAATTTACCAGCAGACGATCTGCTGCGGTTGAGTTACAATATTTTACAGGCGGCTCGAGCCCGCATTTCAAAAACCGAATTCATCTCCTGTCCTTCCTGCGGACGAACGCTCTTTGACCTCCAAACCACAACCGAGCGCATCAAATCTAAAACTGGCCACTTGAAAGGCGTTAAAATTGCCATCATGGGCTGCATCGTCAACGGACCGGGAGAGATGGCGGATGCGGACTTTGGCTACGTCGGCGCCGGCCCGCAGAAAGTCAACCTGTTTGTGGGCAAGGAGTGCGTCAAGCGGAATATTGCAGAGGAAGTTGCTGACGAAAAGTTGATTGAGTTGATTAAGGCACATGAGAAATGGGTGGAACCGTAATATCGAAAAACCAACTTAGGAAATAATATTAATTGAATTTGAGTTGTAATTATTAAGTTCTTGATTTTGATCAATATTTCCATTTACCCGGAGGAACCTGTGAAAAACCCAATCCTCACGTTTGGATTACTTTTAAGCGCCCTGATCATTTCGCAGTCGGCGTGGACGGACGACGGCCAATCTTTTTTCGAAAACATCGATTACGACTGGATGAAAAATCCGTACTGGTTTGACGGCAAAGCCGAGATTAATTTCTACGACGCCACCATCATGCGCTACGGCCAGCCACGGGAAACCCAAGAAATCTATCAAATCGTGGTGGCGGAAAGGCATCGCACCGACCAGAAAGTGAAAGCCGATGACTGGCGCGCCCCCGACGCCATGCCCGTGCTGAAGTTCAATTTTGTGTTGAATTTTCAGACCGGTATTTACACTTATCACCAGATGGCGTCGATTTTCTTCAAGCAAGAGGACGCGCACGTCTATAAAATGACCCTCACCAGCAACGAGTGGTGCGGCAACACCTTCAAAGAAATCGTCCATTTCGAGGACACCCACGTACTGAATTACAATTCGTATTTCGATGGCACCGGCAGCGGCAGCTATCCTCTGCCCGATGAAAAAGACCTGGTTTTGTACGACGGTTTGCCGGTGCAGCTGAGAGCGCTGAAGTTTCAGACTGGCAAAAGTCTCGACCTGAAGTTGTTATCCAAACAAATTACAAACAATGCGCGCAAACCCGAACTGTCTCTTGCCAAAATTGAAATCGGTGAAAAAGAAACGCTAAAGACGCCCATGGGAGATATTCAAACTTACGCGCTGGTGGTCAAGCACGGCCAGGGTCAGGATAAATTCTGGATCGAAGCTAAATTCCCCAACCGCGTTATCAAATGGCGTACTTTTGATGGCAGCGAATTTACTCTGCGTCAGACCAAAAAGTTGGAGTACTGGAAGCTGAATAAAGCCGGTGGGGAGAAATATTTGGAGTAAAATTCTCGTTGAGATTTTCATGCGCCACAATCAAGGGTTCTTTCATGGACAGCCTCGAATTATCTCGCCTGAAGCATTTTTTCAGTAAACGATACTATTCAGTTCTGAGAGCAAAATGATTTTGCCTTGATTTTATTTTTGCCATAAGCAAAGCAGTTGAATCGTGACAAATTTTCCAAAATAAAAATGGTGACGTGACACATTTTATTTTTAGTGAATATTCCGACTTTTAATTCCGTTTCAATGCCGCCACACCCCTATACCCTAACCCGGCTTACCAATCTCCTGCTGAGTGCTTTCCATTGACTTCAATCTCTGCATAGAAGTCTGTTTTAAACACCGCAGCATAAACAAAATCAATGTCGAAACTCCCGCTTTCAACCGTGTCAACGATTTTCGAGAACAAATCGTTTAACATTGACATTCACGGCCAAGTTTCGTATATTTTCACCTTAATTTTAAGAAATTATGTGAATCAATTCTGAGGACTGAATGGAGCAAGAAATTCCCAAAGTTTATGAACCGCGGGATGTGGAAAACCGCCTGTATCAATTCTGGTTGGAGAAGAACTATTTTCATGCGAATGTGAACCCTGAAAAAAAGCCTTACACCATCGTCATTCCGCCGCCAAACGTTACAGATATTCTGCACATGGGGCACGCTTACAACAACACCTTTCAGGACATAATCATTCGATTCCAGCGCATGCAGGAAAAGGAGGCGCTATGGTTTCCGGGCACGGATCACGCAGGAATCGCCACGCAAAACGTGGTCGAGAGATTCATCTGGAATCAGGATAAGAAAACCCGACATGAATTAGGGCGCGAAAAGTTTATCGAGCTGGTGTGGCAGTGGCGTAAGGAACGCGGCGGCGCCATCATCGCGCAGTTGAAAAAAATGGGATTTTCCTGCGACTGGGAACGGGAGCGTTTCACCATGGATGCCGGTTTGTCGCGGGCGGTGCTGGAAGTGTTTGTGCGGTTGTACAAGAAAGGCCTGATCTATCGCGGCAAGTACATCATCAACTGGTGCCCGCGCTGCCAGACGGCACTCTCCGAGGAAGAAGTCGAGTATCAGGACCACGAAGGTCATCTCTGGTATGTTCAGTACCCCATCACCGGCACCAACCGCTCGATAACGGTAGCCACCACCCGACCGGAGACCATGCTGGGAGATATGGCAGTGGCTGTCCATCCCAAAGATAAACGCTACATAGATTTCATCGGGAAAAGTGCGACTTTGCCCATCGTCGGGCGGGAGCTGGCGATTGTGGCGGATGCGGCTGTGGATATGGAATTCGGCACCGGCGCGGTAAAGGTCACGCCCGCTCACGATCCCAACGACTTTGACATTGGCCGGCGGCACGGGCTCGAGCCGTTGATTGTGATGAACGAAGATGCCACCATGAATGAACAGGCGGGAAATTATGCCAATATGGATCGGCTGAAAGCCCGTAAACATTTGTTGCAGGATTTGAAAACTGGCGGTTTTATCGAAAAAATTGAAGAGCACCACCATTCAGTTGGGCATTGCTATCGATGTCACACGGTCATCGAGCCGCTGTTGTCGGAGCAGTGGTTTGTGAAAATGAAGCCGTTAGCCGAACCGGCCCTGCAAGCGGTGAAAGACGGCAAAGTGAAACTGCATCCGGCGCGCTGGAATAAAGTGTTCATCAACTGGCTGGAAAACATCCACGACTGGTGCATCAGTCGGCAAATCTGGTGGGGGCATCGGATTCCCATTTATTATTGCGAATCGTGTAATGAAATCGTAGCCTCCATTCGATCTCCCAGAATCTGTAAAAAGTGCAAAAATCAAAAATTCCGCCAGGATCCCGATGTTTTGGACACCTGGTTTTCGTCGCAGCTCTGGCCGTTTGCCACTCTGGGCTGGCCTAAAGAAACCAAAGAGCTGAAATACTTTTATCCCACCGATACCCTGGTGACCGGTCCCGATATCATCTTTTTCTGGGTGGCGCGCATGGTGATGATGGGACTGGAATTCATGGGCGAAGTGCCCTTTCATTCGGTCTATTTTAACGGCATCATTCGCGACGCTCAGGGCGTTAAGATGAGCAAATCCCGTGGTAACGGCATCGATCCGCTGGAAATGGTGCAGAAATACAGCGCGGATGCGGTGCGGTTTTCTTTGCTCATGCTTTCTTCCGAAGGTCAGGATATCAATTTAGCCGAAAACGACTTTGAACTTGGACGCAATTTTTCCAACAAAGTGTGGAATTCATTTCGCTTTCTGTGGATGAATTTAGACGAAACCGCGCTGGCAAACGGCAATCTGGATTTTGTGCTGCGGACGTTAAAAGCGAAAAAACTGGATTTGGCGGATCGCTGGATACTCAGCCGTCTGCAAAAAACCATCATCAAAGTCAGCCGGGGGTTGGAGAATTTTAAGTTTCACGAAGCCACCGACGTCATCTACAGTTTTTTCTGGCGGGAATTTTGTGACTGGTATCTGGAATTGATCAAACCGAGATTATATCAGGCGGATAAAAGCCCGGAAGCCAAGACCACCGCAATGGCCGTGGCGGTGCTGGTATTGAAAAATATCCTGAAAATGCTGCATCCCATCATTCCGTTTATTACCGAGGAAATCTGGCTGAAGATTCGCAACGGCAAGGATGCGGAAAGCATTATGATTGCAAAATGGCCCACGGAAAGCCGACAGCTAATCGACGAAAAAGCTGAAAAGGAAATGGAGATGATTCAAAAAGTCATCGGAGCGGTTAGAAATATTCGCGGGGAGATGAATGTGGCGCCCAATAAAACCGCCCGACTCATCGTCAACTGCCAGAACGGCTCAAATATGGAGCTGGTCAAATCTCATGAAGCCTATTTCGAACACTTAGCGAAAGTGGATTTTTTTGAGTATCATTCCAAATCGGAGAAACCCAAAAACGCCGCCAGCGCGGTGATCAGCGATCTGGAAATTTATCTGCCGTTGGAAGGGCTCATCGACTTTGAGGTAGAAAAAGCGCGACTGGAGAAAGAGATCAACCGGCTCGAAACACGGTTGGAAAATCTCAACAACAAACTTCAAAGCCCAGACTTTCTGACCAAAGCACCGGAAAATATCATCGATTTAGAAAAAAAGAAGAAAGCGGATTTTGAATCAAATCTCGAAAGACTTAAAGCAAACCTGCAAAGTTTTGCTTCTTAATTCGCCGAAAGGCTGACGCAAAAGGCATTTCGGGTTTCGCAGTGCGGTCTTAAAACGGGCTGAGGCATTTCAAATGAAAAAAACGCAGCAGGTCAAATTGTTTATTGTGGGGGTTTTGTTTTTTGGGATTGCTTCGGGTTATACTCAGAACAGTGAAGTGGCGCTTACGGTTTACAATGACAACCTGGCGCTGGTAAAAGACGTTCGATCGCTGAAACTGCAGAAGGGGGTGTTTGAGTATAAATTTCAAGATGTTGCGGCGCGTATCGACCCCACCTCGGTCTATTTTAAATCGCTTACGGCGGCCGATAAAGTAGCCATACTCGAACAAAATTACGAGTACGACCTGGTCAGTTCAACTAAAATTTTGCAGAAGTATATCGACCAGCAAATTAAGCTTACTGGCAAAGGTGGCCGCAGCTATGCAGGAAAGCTTCTAAACGCGTCGGGCAAGGACATTATTTTGCAGCAAGCAGGGGGCAACATAAAAATCGTGAGCATGGGGGTAGTGGAGGATATGGATTTCCCGGAACTGCCCGATGGATTGATCACCCGGCCCACGCTGGTCTGGTCGCTCGATAGTCAGGAATCGCGCACTCACCAAATTGAAGTGGGCTATCTGACTTCAGGGATTCAGTGGCATGCGGAGTACGTGGGCGTGGCCAATCAGGATGATTCCATGCTGGAATTAGGCGGCTGGGTTTCCATCGACAACAAATCGGGGGCGACGTATAAAAAGGCCCGATTAAAGCTGGTGGCCGGCGATGTGCACCGGGCGCGCAGGGAATATCGGCCATACGGCCGGCCGCAGGAAATGCTGGTGAAAAGCATGGCTGCGCCGGATCAATTCAAAGAAAAAGCCTTTTTTGAATACCATCTTTACACCCTGCAGCGTCCAGCCACTGTGGCCAACAATCAGATTAAGCAAATTTCTTTGTTTCCTTCCACCCATGTTGCGGTGCAGAAAAGATATTCCTATGACGGCGCCAGAGATAACAAAAAAGTGCGGGTGAATTTAGAATTTGAAAATAAAAAAGAATTTGATCTGGGTTTACCGCTGCCTAAAGGCAAGGTGCGGGTTTATAAAAAAGACGATGATGGCGCGCTGATTTTCATCGGTGAAGATTTTATCGATCACACGCCCAAAAACGAAAAAGTGCGAGTGTTTGTGGGAAACGCGTTTGATGTGGTGGGGCAAAGAACGGTGAAAGACCGCCGAACGGTTGATAAAAAGAGCTGGCAAGAAATCATCGAAATCAAATTGCGCAATCACAAAGAAACCGAAGTAACCGTCACCGTAATTGAGCACTTAAATCTGAACTGGGAAATTTTGCGCAAAACGCACCCTTTTAAAAAGCGCGATGCCTTTACCTTAGAATTCGAGATCAAAATAGCGAAAGATGCCGAGGTGGTGCTGGAATATGTGGTGCGGTACAATGAGCGATAGGCCTTGAGCCTTTATGTTATTGAAATAACAGAAGGAATGAGAAAAATGAAAAGTAATGAAATCAGACAAATTGTGAAGACCCGCTATGGCAAATTCGCTGAAACGGGCGGCAACAAGGAATCCTGTTGACCAAGCAAGAGAGAGCCCGGTTCGGGCTATGCAATTGATTCAGGACTCTATGGGCAGGCAGAACTTGATTTGGTGCCAGAGCTTGCTCTCAATCTCTCACGGGGTTGTGGTAATCCCACTGGCTTCGCGAAACTCCAGCCTGGCAATGTGGTGGTAGATTTTGGTTGCGGCGGCGGGATAGACGTCATTCTTGCTGCGAATAAAGTCGGTGAACAGGGTAAGGTGGTCGGTATCGATTTTACTCATCAAATGATTGAACGAGCAAAGCAGACGGTGACGGAGGCAGGATTGAAAGACAGAAGCATTGAACTCTGTGTCGCAGATATGGGGAATTCTCAACTTCCCGACAGTTGCACAGACGTTGTGATATCAAACTGTGTCATCAATTTGTGCTCCGACAAAGACGCCGTTTATAAAGAGGCCTTTCGTATTCTGAGGCCCGGAGGGAGGCTCGCCATCTCGGATATTGTTTTTACAAATGACATTAACCCTGAATTGCGGGAGCGCTTCCAGTTAAGTTGGGCGGGATGTTTGGGAGGGGCAATTGCAGAAAAGGAATACTGGCAGACGGTAAAAAAGGCGGGTTTTGTTGAGATTCAGATCGTGGCTCATCATACTCTCACTCCCGAAGAATTGGAAGCAATGGCGTGTTGTCCTGGCGAAGATTTCACTCCGCCTCCTGCTGAGGAAGATCTCGCTCTGGTAGGAGGAAATGTGGCAAGTGTTAAATTCACAGCTGTGAGACCTTCTTTGAGTTAAAAAGTAGAAGAAATCCATTGTCGACTGACGGAACTTAGCCGGAAACAATGCAGAATTGGTAAAAGATAAACGATAAAATAGTTTATCAAAAATGAAATATCAATAACATGGCCTAATCGCGGCGTTGACCCAAGAGCATGCAGGCTGGTAGCACCGCCGTTCGGGGCGGACAGCCCGCGCGCGCAGTTGGGTCAAGCGCCTTGTTCCGCGCGATGCAGTCGCGCGGAACAAGGGGTCTTGAAGATAAATTGAATTCATTGATTAAAAACGATTGCAATAAAACAAAAATTTGACGGAGACCAACGAAAATAACCTTAATACGTCTGTTCAGTATTTGAAAGGTATCGGTGAGAAACGCGCCAGGCGTCTCAAAGAAATTGGGGTCGAAACCATCCTGGATCTGCTCTATTATTTCCCCCGCCGTTATTTGGATCGCAGTCATATCACGCAAATTAAAGATCTGAAATCCGAAATGATGGCCACCGTGGTGGGCAAAGTGCAGTTTTGCGGCATCAAGCAGGGCCGGCGCAAACGTTTCATTTTGACGCTTTTCGACGGCACGGGATTTTTAAATTGCATCTGGTTTCACCGGGTGGAATACTGGAACAAGCTATTTGAAAAAGGCGAAACCATCGCCTTCAGCGGGAAAGTGGGATTTTTTGGCGAGTTTCAGATGGTGCACCCCGAGTTCGACCGGCTGACGGATGAAGGCGATGATAACTTTTTACACACCGGTCGCATCATCCCGTTGTATCCCTCTACCGAGGCGTTGACCAAAGTCGGGTTGGACAGCCGGGGATTTCGGCGGGCGCTGAAAACCGCTTTGCGGGAAAACGTCTGCTTTCTCCGTGAATCTTTGACTTCTGAAATATTAAAGCGTCAGGGCTTGGTAGGGCTGCGACCGGCCATGGAAAACGTACACTTTCCTTCTGACAAGAATGCTTTGCGCGCGGCCCGCAAAAGGTTGAAGTTCGAGGAGCTGTTTTATCTGGAGCTGATGCTGGCTTTCAGAAAAAAAAGTATCGAGATCAAGCGCAAAGGCATCCTGTTTCTCAAAGTGGGCGACCGAACCCGCAAACTGATCGAATCGTTGCCGTTCGAGCTGACGCAAGCACAAAAAAGAGTGTTGAAAGAAATTCGCGAAGATATGAAAAAAGAATCGCCCATGAATCGCTTGCTGCAAGGGGATGTCGGCTCCGGTAAAACCATCGTGGCGTTGATTTCGATGATGATGGCGGTGGAAAACGGCTATCAGGCCGCTTTGATGGCGCCAACGGAAATCCTGGCCGAGCAGCATTTTCTCACATTGCACAAGCTACTGGAAGAGCTGGGAGTGAAGATTGTGCTGTTAAAGGGTGAACAGAAAAAACGCCAGCGCAGTGAAATTCTTGCCGCCATCGAAACCGGTGAGGCGGCCATCGTAGTGGGCACGCACGCGGTCATTCAGGAGGGGGTGAAATTCAAAAAATTAGGCATGGCTATTGTGGATGAACAGCATCGCTTTGGTGTCTTGCAGCGCGCCACGCTCATGGAAAAGGGAGACGTGCCCGACGTCCTGGTTATGACCGCCACGCCCATTCCGCGCACGCTGTCGCTGACGCTGTATGGGGATCTGAATTTTTCAATCATCGATGAGCTGCCGCCCGGCCGCAAACCCATTGCCACTTACTGGCGCAGCGATAAAAAGCGGTCGGATATCTACCAATTTGTGAAATCGAAAATAGCGGAAGGTGAGCAGGTTTACATCATTTTCCCGCTGGTGGAAGAATCCGAAAAAATGGATCTCAAAGCCGCCATTGAGAGTTATGATAATTTACGTCAGGGCATTTTTGCCGAATTTAAGGTGGGCTTGCTGCACGGGCGCATGAAAGGCGAAGAAAAGGAGCAGGTCATGCTGGAATTTAAAGCCGGCCATTTGCAGGTGCTGGTGAGCACCACCGTCATCGAAGTCGGCATCGATGTGCCTAACGCTACCATCATGATCGTGGAAAACGCGGAACGTTTTGGTCTGCCGCAACTGCATCAGTTACGCGGTCGGGTAGGCCGGGGCCATAAAAAATCTTACTGTTTTTTGATCGCCCAGTATCCGATTTCCCATGACGCCCGAACGCGTTTAAATACGCTGGCTGAAACCAACGACGGTTTTAAAATTGCGGAAGTGGATCTCAAGCTCAGGGGGCCGGGGGAATTTTTTGGCACGCGCCAGCATGGTTTGCCCCAGTTGCGCATCGCCGACATCGTCCATGACACGGAGCTGTTGCTGAAAGCGCGGGAAGAGGCGTTTGAATTAGCGCGAAAAGACAAACAAATTTTGGATTTCCACAACGCGCCGGTGCGGGCCCATTTTTTTAAGAATTATCGCGAAAAATTTGAACTGGCCAGAATTGGATGAGTAAGATTATTCTGACCGAATGATTTCAGTATTGAATTAACCGGGTCAGGGTTACAACCAAACAAAAAATACAAATCTGAGGATTCAAGTTACTCGGCTTCTGGGCCGGCAGCATGTTTTTAACACTGACATGTCTAAAAAAAAACAACCTGGGCATGCCGGGCATTCGAACTGACTTTTCATTTTGACATTATCAGGAGGCTTTGATCTTTATGGAACATCGACAACTCAATCGAATTATTGGTGCGGTAATTTTTCTAATCGCGCTGGTCGTTTATGGCATGACCGTAGCCAAAACCACCTCTTACTGGGATTGCGGTGAATTTATCACCTGCTCCTACATACTGGGTGTGCCGCACCCGCCCGGCTCACCGCTGTATATTTTGATCGGCCGCATATTCACCATGCTGCCATTTTTTAGTGATATCGGCTTGCGAGTGAACATCATTTCGGTGCTGGTGAGCGCTTTCACCATAATGTTCACCTATTTGATCATCGTTCGCCTAATGCGGGAGTGGAGGGGCATTCCGCAAGCCATGGAAGAAAAGCTGATCATTTACACAGGCGGAATCGTCGGCGCGTTAGGTTTAGCCTTCTCCGATTCTTTCTGGTTTAACGCCGTGGAAGCGGAGGTGTACGCGGTGTCCATGTTTTTTACGGCCTTCGTGGTTTGGTTGATTTTGGTCTGGCTGGAAAAAGCCGAGGAACCGGTGAACGACAAATACTTGATGCTCATCGCCTATCTAATTGGTCTGGCCACGGGCGTGCATTTGTTGAATATTTTAGCCATCCCCACCTTATTTTTGATCATTTATTTTAAAAGAGCTGAATTGAAACTCAGCACATTTTTGTTGTGGAGTTTGGGCGCTGTCGCCGTTTTTGGAGCGATCTATCCCGTCATCGTAAAGGGTATCCCGTGGCTATTGCAGGAATTTTCTTTCTGGAGTGTTTTGACGGTGGCGGCGTTGCTCATCGGTCCGTTTTTAATCATGCCATTCGCCTTTCAAACTTCCGAGAAACCCTATTTAATTATATTACTTTATGTGGTACTGTTTAATGCTGTTACCCTGGGTTCCGGGAATTATACAAACCCGGAAGTGATCAAGATGAATCTCTTTCTGATTGGATTTTTAGTGGTGGCCCGGCTGGCCAGAAACGTGATTTCGAATCTTGCTAAGAATATGATGTCTGGTTTCAAAAGAACGCCTTTATTGCACACAGTTTTGCTGGCCACCACCCTGATCCTGATCGGGTATTCCACCTACTCTATGATCTACATTCGTTCAGGTTTAAAACCGGCCATCAACGAAAATCACCCTGATGTGCCTTCACGATTTGCCAGTTATTTGAACCGCGAGCAGTATGGCGATATTCCTTTAACCGAACGTCGGGCGCCCGTGTGGGAATATCAGATCAAGAAAATGTACGTCAGATATTTTGGCTGGCAGTTCATTGGCAAAGGCAGCACGCTGGGTTCAGATAATTATATCGTGGAAACTATTTCAACCAAAGGCTTAATGGCGCTGCCGTTTCTGATCGGAATGATCGGTATGTTTCAGCATTTTAACCGCGATTGGAAACGCGCTCTTTCCATCTTGACATTATTTATCATGACCGGTGTGGCCATCACGCTTTATCTCAACCAGGAGGACCCGCAGCCGCGGGAACGAGATTACGCCTACGTGGGCTCTTTTTTTGCGTTTTCTATCTGGATCGGTATCGGGGCTAGCGCGCTGCTGGAGCTGGTGCTCGGTTCCATTCGGCAGAGTCAATTGCTCCGGAAAATTGGCGTGACTCTGACGTTGGTTATACTCTTTATCGCGGTGCCGTTCAATTTATTCGACTTCAACTATAAGAGCCATAATCGCACCGGCAATTTTGTGGCCTGGGATTATTCATACAACATTCTGCAGTCGTGTGAGCCCGGAGCAATCATTTTTACCAACGGCGATAACGACACTTTTCCGCTTTGGTATCTGCAGTATGTGGAAGGCATCCGACCGGACGTGCGGGTGGTGAACCTGAGCCTGTTGAACACCGACTGGTATATCAAGCAGCTTCGGGATGAGGAACCCAGGGTGCCCATCAACTTCACAGATGCGCAAATTGAAAACCTGGGGCCGAGTTTGTGGCCGCAAGCCAAAAAAGTTGAAATCAAAGTGCCGCGGTCAAAGGTGCTGGAATATTTGAAAAACGATGAGGACAACGCCGATTTGTCTGAAGAGGATATCCCTGAAAATCCGGCTATCAAATTCGAGTTGACGCACACCCGTGAGATTTCCGGACACAAAGTACTGCTGGTGCAGGATCGCCTGGTTCTGCACATCATCGCTGCCAATAATTTTGAAAAGCCGCTCTATTTTGCGGTGACGGTGTCGCCGGAAAACATGCTCGGCCTGGATAACCGGCGCAACGTAAAAGGGCTGGCAAATTACCTGCGGATGGATGGCCTGGCATTTAAAATCATGCCTTACGGCGGTCCGCGTGATTTTATCGCTCCCGCTAAATTGGAAAAAAATATTTTTGAAGAATTCCGCTATCGCAACTTAAACAATCCCGATGTGTTTTTTAACAACAATATCGTGGGATTGCTGCAAAATTACCGCTCGGCGTTTTTGCGGCTCACCAGTTACTATCAATCTAAAAGTAAAACGGACAAGACCTTCAATGAAAAAACCCTGGCGGTGTTGGACAAAATGAACGAAGTCATGCCCGAAGAAGTCATCCCGCTGCGAACGTTCCGGTTATCACTTAACTTCGGACAGATTTATGCGGCAGCCGGCCGGCCGGAAGAATTGGAAAAAAGGTTAAAAAAAGCGCCTGAAATTTATTATCTAGCGCCCATGGATAAATTGTACATGGCGGAATATTATTCTCAGTATTTGAATAACGACGCCAAAGCCGAATCGCTGGCGCAAACGATTTTGGATGCGCATCCGGAATTTCCGGAAACCTATGGCTGGTTTGTGAGTCATTACACGCGCACCAATCAGTTCGATAAAGGTGTGGAAATTTTGGAAAAATGGCTGGTGCAGCATCCAACCGATAAGCAGGCGCAAAGTCAACTGGCCAGTTTGAAAATAATAGCGAATCAAATGGACAGTACGCTTTCGACTAAAAAAGAAAAAAGCAATGGCGCATCCGAAAAGCCATAACATCAAAATAAGCAATTGATCGTCCCCGTTCTCTATGGCCGAGAAGCTGCTGTTATCGATTATTATTCCGCACTACAATGGAAAGGAACTGCTCGAAAATTGTCTGCACTCTTTGGAGAAGGCTCCCTACCCAAATCAGCAGGTGATCGTGGCAGACAACGACTCCACCGATGGCAGCGTGGAATTTGTTCAAGCCAAATTTCCGCATGTTGAGATAAGGCAAAATGCTGAGAATTTAGGCTATGCCGGCGGCTGCAATGCCGGCATGACGCTGGCGCGGGGAAAATATATTTTATTTTTGAATAACGACGCGATGGTGGCGCCAGCGTGTCTCGAGAAGCTGGTGCAGCGTTGTGAAAGCGACGCCCGCATTGCCGCCTGCCAGCCCAAGATTCTGTCGCGAAATAACCCGAATAAGTTTGACTATGCCGGCGCCGCCGGCGGGCTCATCGATATTTTCGGTTATCCGTTTGCAAAAGGCCGCATCTTTGACAGCATCGAATACGACACCGGGCAATATGATGAAGGCGGCGGGATATTCTGGGCTTCGGGTACCGCTCTCCTGACCAGAAAGAGCGCACTGGAAGCAGTGGGTTATTTTGACGAAGATTTTTTCGCCCACATGGAGGAAATCGACCTGTGCTGGCGTTTGCACCTGGCGGGCTACCGAGTGGCAGCGGCGCCAGAAGCCGTGGTTTATCACAGCGGCGCCGCCACCTTGCGCAGCGATTCTCTGCAAAAAGCCTATCTCAATCATCGCAACAATCTCATCCTGCTGTTAAAAAATTATGCCATGGGCAGCCTGCTCTGGGTGCTGCCGCTGCGAATCCTTTTTGAATGCCTGACGCTGGTTTTTGCACTGGTGAAAGGGGATTTCGTGCGATTGCGGGCGGTGACGTGGGCACTGCTTTACGTTTTCACTCACCTTCCAAAGATCTTGCGAAAACGCCCGCTGGTGCAAAAACTGCGTAAATGCCGCGATGCACAGGTGCGATCGTTGATGTACCGCCGCAGCATCGTGGTCGATTATTTTGTGAAAGGCATTCGCACCGTTGAAAAACTGAAACTTAATCTACCGTCGTAAATTGTAAAAAAGGAGTAGTCAAATGTCGTATCCGGCTCAATCCATTTCTTACAGTCGAAATTGCGAAAATAACCAAATCAGACGCGTTGCAAGTTCAATTCGAAACCACTGATTGCCTCATTTGCGGTAGTGAAAAATATCGACCGCTTTTTCAAGCACCGGATCGATTTCATCCGGAAGCGGGTGAGGTATTTCAGATCGTGCGTTGTGACAACTGTGGCCTGGCCTATTTGAACCCCCGGCCCGCGGCTGCATCCATGCCGGCATTTTATGAAGACAGCGGCTATCAACCGTTTGTCTCCACGCAGAGCCGGTTAAATTTATTGGATAAATTTTACTGCTATGTGCGTGAACACGCGCTCAGCCACAAAAGACGCTTGATTCAAAAATACCAGAGTCCGGGCCATTTGCTGGATATTGGCTGCGGCACCGGTGAGTTTTTGCACGAAATGCAGCAGCACAACTGGCGGGTGGAGGGGGTGGAGAAAGATGCTGCCGCCGCGGAGTTTGCGCACAAAGCCTACCAGTTGAAAGTGTTGACGGAGAATTTTAACGAAATTAATTATTTGAAAAAAAGTTTTGATGTTATTACTTTATGGCATGTACTGGAGCATCTTTACGATCCTGTGGCGACATTGCGGCACGCAAAAGAGATCTTGAGAGACGACGGCATCATTTTGGTGGCGGTTCCGGATATCGCCAGTTTTGACGCGCGCTTTTACCAGAACTACTGGGTGGCCCTGGACGCCCCGCGGCATCTGACGCATTTCGAGCCGCACAGTTTTCTTCGATTGTGCGGGCGCGTCGGTTTGAAAATAGTCAAATACCAGCAGCTCATTCTGGATGCTTTTTTTAATTGCCTGATGAGCGAGATGCTCATAAACAGAAGAACAAATCGCAAAAAAATCTTTTTGCCGGCGTCTCTTGTCAGAGCGAAAGCCGTGGCTCTGGTTTCACTGATTTACGCCAGCCGATTTCGGGTGCGGTCCAAAAGAAATGGTTCGTCAATTTTGTATTTTATCCAAAAATAACGAGAGGTATTTATGAATATCACAAGACCTATTTTGTACGGTGTGCTGATTGGCGCGGTGCTGTTTGCTTTGAGCTGTTTTAAGAAGCCCAAGAGTTTGGGGGGCGACACCATTCTGTTTGTGGTGGCGGATTCCACCGATTGGCAGGTGCTGCAGCCGACTTTTTCGGAGGTGTTTGAAAAAGTCATCAAAACGCCGCAGCCTGAAAAAGTCTTTAAAATCGTCTGGGTGCCGCCCCGGCGCTTTTCTGAGTTCGCCACCAAAAAAAATCTCGTGCTCACCGGCGCTTTACAGTCCAGCGGAGACCTGAATCAAAAGATACAAAACATGCTTTCTCTAAAAGTTAAAAACATGGTGGAAGAGGGGAGCGCTTTTGTCTTTCCCAAAAACAACCCCTGGGCGGACAATCAGCTGCTGGTGGTGCTGGTAAGCAACACGCTTTCTGAATTACAGTCCAAATTACTGGAAAACAAAGAATACCTTTACAATTTATTTAAAGAAAAGTTGCTCGAAGAGACCCGCGATCAGATGTATTACACCTTGGAGCAAACCGATCTGGCGGATCGCTTGCTAGAGAAGTTTGGCTGGACTTTGCGCATACAACACGATTATATCGTCAACGTGGAGCGAACCTTCGACCAGTTTGTGATGTTACGCCGAAGTCTGCCGGGCCGGGAGCGCTGGCTGTTCGTACACTGGATCGAAGAGGGCGATCCAAATGTCATCGAGGAAAAATGGATCGTTGCAACGCGCAATAAATTGACAGCTAAGTTTTATGAAAATGATCGCGTGGTGGAAGGATACACCAAATCAAAGGAAACGGTGTTCCTCAACCGCAACGCCGTGATGCTTGAAGGTCTTTGGGAGAATGAGCAAAAACAGGCCGGCGGCCCCTTTCGTACTTACTGTTTTTACGACGAGCCTTCGGCGAGAATTTACCTGATCGACATCGCGGTGTTTTTCCCTGGCGGTGAGAAAGAGCCGTTTCTGCGCCAGCTGGATATCATGGCACATTCGTTCAAAACCGCACAAGAATTGAAAAAAGAGAAAGGGAAGGAGGCAAGCTGAAATGACGGTGCCTACGTCAGCGCCCGTGGCGATTGTCATGGGCAGCAAATCGGATAGAACCACCATGGTGGAATGCAAAAAATATCTCAATCATTTTAAAGTGAAGTTCGAGGAGTTCATACTATCTGCACATCGAACGCCGGCAGAGACCGCAAAATTCGCCGAGTCGGCCGAAGAGCGCGGTGTTAAGGTGATCATCGCAGCGGCGGGCATGGCAGCGCATTTACCCGGCGTGATTGCCGCTTCCACTATCTTGCCGGTCCTCGGCGTGCCCATGTCCAATTCCGAGCTAAACGGCGTCGATGCGTTGTACTCCATCGTGCAGATGCCCACGGGGGTACCGGTGGCCACTCTGGCTATTGGCACCGCGGGCGCGGGCAACGCCGGTGTGCTGGCTGTGCAAATTTTGGCTTTGCAAGATTCTGATCTTAAAAATAAATTACGCAAATTTAAAGCAGAGGGATGTCGCATTTAACCTAATTTGCCTAATGATTGAAAAAATCAACCGTTATTTTGAATTCGAAAAATATCAAACGACTTTTCGCAATGAAATCATTGCCGGTGTCACGACGTTTATGACCATGTCCTACATCATCGTGGTGAACCCTAAAATTCTGGAAGCTGCGGGCATTCCATTGGGCCCCTCCATGGTGGCTACCATTCTCACCGCCGTATTCGGCACTTTGATCATGGGACTTTATGCCAGACGGCCGTTCGCCATTGCCCCGTACATGGGCGAAAACGCTTTTATCGCGTTCACGGTGGTGGTGGTGTTGGGCTATAGCTGGCAGGCGGCCCTGGCTGCGGTGTTTATCGGCGGGGTGATGTTTATTTTGCTGACGGCTTTGCGTTTGCGGCAATGGCTGGTGGAATCCATTCCCGAGAGTCTGCGCTACAGTTTTTCGGTGGGCATTGGCCTGTTTTTAACATTCATTGGTTTGAACGCCACCGGCTTGGTGACTCTGGGCGTGGAAGGTGCTCCGGTTAAAATCGGCGATGTGACCAGCGCCGGTGTGTTGATTGCGATTTTTGGATTCCTTTTGATCACCGTTCTCATGATTCGGAAAGTACCGGGGGCGATTTTGTTCGGTATCCTGGTCACGACTTTTCTTTGTTTCGTCTTCAAAGTCTCGGAAGCGCCGGCCGAATGGCTGAGCCTGCCGCCCAGCTTATCGCCTATTTTTCTCAAATTGGATATTTGGGGCGCCTTCAATTGGGGCTTTTTTGCCGTGGTGCTGACGGTGTTTGTGATGGCGTTTGTGGACACCATGGGCACGCTGATCGGGGTTTCCGCCCGGGCCGGCTACCTGGATGAGCGCGGAAATCTTCCCGAGATCGAAAAACCCATGATGGCCGACGCGCTGGCCACCACCTTTGCGGCGCTGGTGGGTACCACCACGGCCGGCGCGTACATCGAGTCTGCTGCGGGCGTGGAAGCCGGCGGACGCACGGGATTTACCGCCGTGGTGGTTGCGGGTTTGTTTTTGCTGGCGCTGTTTTTTGCGCCCTTTTTAACCGCGGTTCCGCCGCAGGCGTTCGGACCGGCTTTGA
Organism: bacterium; assembly: GCA_046757025.1. Classification (GTDB taxonomy): domain Bacteria; phylum Zhuqueibacterota; class Zhuqueibacteria; order Oceanimicrobiales; family Oceanimicrobiaceae; genus JBHHXN01. Next base: position 27,353 of record JBHHXN010000023.1, on the reverse strand, counting down.
TCGTGGTGGGCTATTTGATGCTGCAGCCCATCACTCGCATCAACTTGACTGACTTTACGGAATTGTTTCCGGCTTTTGCGGTGATCATCCTGATGAGCTTCACGTTTAATATTGGCGTCGGCATCACCGCCGGTTTTGTGCTCTACCCCGTATTCAAAGTGGCTGCAGGCCGAAGGCAGGAAGTGAGCCCGGGCCTCTGGGTACTGTGCGGACTTTCGGTTTTATTTTATGTTTTTTATCCGTATAATTAGTTTCGAGTTTCGAGTTTCGAGTTTCGAATTTCGAGTTTCTGGTTCCAAATCTCAATTTACGAATTCCAATATTCGATTTACGATTTACGAAACAAGATGATTAAAAAAGTTGAAAAGAAGCAAGCAATATTTGTTTTTGGAATGATCGTTCAATGTGTGAAAAAGGGTGTGGCATGAAAATCGGTGTAGCGGGTACGTTTATTCGTGATCGAATTTATCCCTGGCAGAGGGAAGCCCTCGAGAGCATCGGCGGCATCTATTTTACGGTTTCCTTTCTGGCAAACTTGATGGACGACACGGTGGAAATCTTGCCGGTGTCTGTGGTGGGCGAAGATTTTTATCCCATATTGGCGGATCAGCTTGCGAGCTATCCCAATGTGTGCCTGGATGGGTTGAAAAAAGTCCCGCACAAGCACACGCAGGTGAAGTTGGTGTACACCGGTCCACAGGAGCGCTACGAGATCACCACCGAACCCATGCCCGCGCTCAGGTTAGCTGATTTGGCCATCCTGAACGACGCGGATGCGTTGCTGGTAAATCTGATTACGGGTTCTGATTTAGACCTGAAATCGCTGCGCGTATTTCGAAAAAAATCCAAGGCGTTGATTTATCTCGATTTTCACTCCCACGCCCTGGGCATCGATGACAAAGGCAAGCGCTTTTACCGCCGACCGCCTGATTGGCAGGACTGGGTACAACTGGTGGATATCTTACAGCTCAATGAAATGGAAGCGCGCACCCTGGCGGGATTGGAAAAGGAGCGCCCCTTGCAGGATTTAGTGGATTTCGGCAACCGCGTTTTGGACATGAATCCCGAGGTCTGCCACATCACGCTGGCCGAGCAGGGTTCTCTGGTGTTTTATTCAGAAAACGGCAAAAAATGTTTTCAGAAATTTAATGCCAAACCGGTTTCAAAAGTAGTCGATATAATTGGATGTGGCGACGCGTTTGCAGCCGGCTATCTGGAGAATTACCTCGCTACGGGAAATGTGTTAGAAGCCACACAAATGGCCATCTATGTCTCGGCCATCAATTGTACTTTTCTCGGCAGCTCCGGCGTGCGGAACATTCGAAGCCTGTTAAAAGAAAGTGAAACGGTCGCTCATTGAGACGCTGAATGGAACTTGTTTTAATCCGTAAATGTTCAATCTGTTTTGTCATCTAGTTGGGAGCTGGTTTGGTTTTTAGTTCTTATTGGTTTAGCTAAATAGTGTCCATCCGTAATCGTCATTCCCGAATGCTCCCTGCTTAAAACAGGCAGGGACTAGCTCATCGGGAATCTCGTGCCTAACGGAACAATGGATTTCCGCTTAAAGATTGCGGGAATGACAAAAAAGGGCTCTTTACGAATGGACACTAAATAGTGCCTGAACGATAACGACCCGATTTTCCCGAAGGCCTCCTGACCGAGGGTGAATTCCTGCATGGCTCGGCGAGGCCTGTCCCGAGCCTTGTCGAAGGGCCTGTCCTGAGCCTTGTCGAAGGGACGCCTTCGCGAAGAGATATTTAAATCGAACATTTCTCGAATTTTCGGTCAGACACTAAATAATTCTCAGACTCAAAATAGGTTCTTCCAGCCTGCTCCGAGTGGTTTTCGGAAAATGACAGGTGGAACCGGGACTTTTATTCAGAGACAACGCATTTGAAATGGCAAAATTAAAATTGTTAAAGGAAAAAGTACTGGTGGCCGGCGCCAACGGCCTGCTCGGCCAGAAATTGCTGCAGGTATTTTCAGATGGATTCGAAATACATGGGTTTGGCCGTGCTTCCAGACCTGTGGTAGCATACGATAACTATCATTACACGATGGGAGATATTACCGACCGCAACCACGTCAAACAGCTTGTGCACACTTTGCAGCCGGCGTTCATCCTCAATGCGGCAGCCTACACCAATGTCGATGGCTGCGAAACCGACAAGGAGACGTGCTGGAAAGTGAACGCCGCCGGCGTGGAATATTTAGCTCAGGCAGCGGCCGCGGTGGGGGCGTTTTTGGTACACGTTTCAACCGATTATGTGTTTGACGGCGAGGAGGGCAACTACGACGAGACCTCCAAACCAGCTCCCCAAAGTTATTACGGCCGGGCCAAACTGGCCGGGGAAAACGCCTTGCGGGCAAGCCGGGCAGAATATGCCATCGCCCGCACCATGATTTTATACGGCGCTGGCAAAAACATCAATCCCAATTTTGCCACTTGGTTGGTGGATAAATTATCCAAAAACGAACCCGTGCGCATTGTCACCGACCAGTACGGACATCCGACTCTAGCCGATGACCTGGCGCAAACCATACGTAAAATCGTGGAGCTGAAAAAGACAGACCTTTTTCACGTGGTGGGTCCGGATTACCTCAGCCGCTTCGATTTCGCTCTCAAACTGGCAGAATTGTTCAATTTTAATCGCGATCTCATTGCGCCCATTAAAACAACGGACTTGAATCAGAAAGCTCCGCGCCCATTGAATTCGAGATTCAAGCTCGACAAACTGCGCGATGTATTGGGTGTGGAAATGCACGGCGTGGAGCAGGGATTGAAAATATTTAAAAAGCAGCTAAATGAACTAAGTTGAACGCATCATCTTGGCACGGCTTGTGTCGCTTGTCAACACCCGTACGGCTGTGATTCATGGATGATTCACCGAAAGAATTGAATAAATGAAAAAAACCCTGATCATCATCCCGACTTATAATGAAGCAGAAAACATAAAAAACGTTATTCAGCAGCTCATCGATCTGAATATACCAAATCTGTTTTTGCTGATCGTGGACGACAACTCGCCGGACGGAACCGGTGAGATCGTGGAAAAAATCGCCAAAGTGGATTTGCGCATAAAATTGCTGCGTCGCGAACACAAATCCGGCCTGGGCACGGCTTACGTGGAAGGATTTAAATTTGCCTTAAAAGAGAAATTTGACTATATTTTTGAGATGGACGCCGATCTTTCACACGATCCCAAAGAAATTCCGCGGTTTTTAGAAAAGATCGAAAATTATGATCTCGTCATCGGCTCCCGCTATATTACCGGCGTGAATGTCATCAACTGGCCGCTTGCACGCTTGATTTTGAGCGTAGCAGCCAACTGGTATTCTCGCATCATCACCGGTTTGCCCATAAAGGATTGCACCAGCGGCTACAAGTGCTTTCGGCGGAAAGTTCTGGAACACATCGATCTCGACCACATTTCCAGCGACGGCTATTCGTTTCAGATCGAAATGACCTTCAAGGCCTGGAAAAAGAACTATCGAATCTGCGAGATTCCCATCATTTTCGTTGACCGTGCAAAGGGCAATTCGAAAATGACACGCAAAGTCATGCGCGAAGCCGCCTGGATGGTGTGGAAACTCAGATTTCTCAGTTTATTCAAAAAAATATAATGAAACACGGCTGAACCGGCACCCGTAAAATGCAAACCTCACCGCAAAATATCAAATCCCCTAAAAAGCAACCGCGGGGGGCCTCCCTCGAACTTTCGGTGATCATTGTCAACTACAACGTCAAGGATTTTCTCGAACAGACCCTTGTTTCGGTGATGAAATCTCTACAAAGTATCACCGGCGAAATCATCGTGGTGGACAACGCTTCCCACGATGGCAGCGTGAATTTGTTGCGGGAAAAATTCCCGCAAGTCAAGCTCATTGAAAACCAAACCAACGTCGGTTTTTCCCGGGCTTCCAATCAGGGACTGAGAGCGGCGCAAGGGGAATATTTGGTTTTGCTCAACCCGGACACCGTCGTACAGGAAGATACTTTTACCAGCATGCTGGCGTTCTACAAACGGCATCCGGATACCGGCATGCTGGGCTGCAAAATCCTCAATCCGGACGGCAGCTTGCAATTAGCCTGCCGTCGCAGTTTTCCCACGCCCTGGATCGCCTTCACAAAATTGAGCGGGCTGAGTTATCTTTTTCCCCGCAGCAAACTGTTTGGCAAATACAATTTAACCTACCTAAACCCGGACCAGCCGTGCGAAGTGGATGCGATTTCCGGCTCGTTTATGATGATCCGGAACGACATTTTAACCGAGGTGGGCTTCCTCGATGAAGCGTATTTTATGTACGGCGAAGATCTGGACTGGTGTTTCCGAATACGCGCACACGGTTGGAAAGTGCGGTATTTTCCGGGCACCAAGATCATTCATTTCAAAGGGGAAAGCTCCAAGCGTTCGCAGTTCGACCATTTAAAAGTTTTTTATCAAGCCATGAGTCTGTTCGTTAGCAAGCACTTTAAAAACAAATATTTTTTCATGCCTTACTGGCTGTTGTGGGTTGCCATCTGGCTGCGGGCCGGTTTTGCCTTTCTGGTGAAAAGCGCACATTTCCTGGCGGCGCCGCTTGTGGATTTCGGTTTGCTGAGTTTGTCAATCATCACGGGTGTGTTCCTGCGCTACGGCGGACTGGAAAGTTTAAATTCGTTTGTGCCCATTATTTTAGCTTGTGCCTTCATTTGTCTGGGGCTGCTCTACCATTTTGGCAGTTACGATCAATTCAAATATTCGTTTTCAAAAGCCAGTTTTGCCATCTTTACTGGATTCTTGATCATGGCCAGCTTGCTTTTCTTTTTTAAGCAATTTGCTTACTCGCGTTTTGTGGTGTTGATCGGCGGCATTTTGAGTTTTATCGCGGTACCTGGCTGGCGTTTTGCTTTAAAGCTGCTGCCGAGGACGGGACTCTTGCCCTTCAAAGGTACGCTGGGTAAAACCTTGCTTGCTCGAAATACTTTGATCGTTGGCGATCTCGTTTCCGGCGCCCGGCTCATCAAAAAATTTAATTCACAAATTGAGCACAGCTACCATTTATCGGGCCTGGTGAGTCTCAATGGCAAAGAAACCGGCCAGACCTATGATGGTGTGGAAGTGTTAGGTTCCGTTGAAGATTTGCACCAAATCGTTAAAGCGTACCGTATTCAAGAGGTCATATTTTCCACCAGCGAACTGTCCTACCATCGCATTTTGAGTTTGATTTCCAGTACTCACAACCAGCATGTGAATTTCAAATTGGTGCCCAGCAACCTCGATGTCATCATCGGTAAGGCTTCCATAGACCGCATGGATGACGTACCCTTGCTGCATCTGGATTATAAACTGCATCAAAAGCCTTATCGACTTCTGAAACGAACCTGCGATCTGCTTTTGGCTCTGGTGCTATCCACTTGCTGTCTGCCAATATTTTTGGTAAAAAAAATTCTTTTGGGCAGCAATCTGGTACAAAAAAAAATCGCCGGCCCTCGCGGTCAGGTTTGCACCATCTATGTTTTTGAAAATAAAAGATTGCAATCATTCAATAAAATTCCGTATCTTTGGTCTATTTTAAAAGGTGATTTAAGTTTTGTTGGACCTGAAATGGTGGAGATAGAAGAACAAGCGAGTTCAGTATGTCAAAACGAGCTCGATTTGCTTCCAGGGCTAACGGGGTTGGTGCAGATCAATCGTCATCGGGAGCTGAGCCCGGATGACATCGAAAAATATCATCTTTACTATTTGAAAAATTATTCACCATTGTTAGATTTGGAAATTATTTTTAAAAGCATATTTAAAATTTAGAGACGCTATGAACGAGTTTGTGCTGGATTTTGAAAAACCCATTGTTGAGCTTGAACGTCGGATTCAAGAGATGAAGGATTACTCAGAAAATGAAAATGTTGAAATTTCGGATGAGATTAAAAAACTGCAGCAGAAATCGGAAAAGCTGCGGCGGGAAATTTATTCCAAATTAAATCGCTGGCAGCGCGTGCAACTGGCGCGGCATCCTCAGCGGCCCTACACGCTGGATTATATTAACAGGATGACCGCGGAATTTTTCGAGCTGCACGGCGACCGCGCTTTTGGCGACGATCCCGCTATCGTGGGAGGGCTCGGGAAAATGGGGCACCGGCAGGTGGTGTTTGTGGGTCATCAAAAAGGCCGCACCACCAAAGAAAAACTCTATCGCAATTTCGGCATGCCACATCCGGAAGGGTACCGCAAGGCGTTGCGCATCATGAAGCTGGCAGCTAAGTTTAAGCGACCGGTGGTCTGTCTCATCGACACGCCGGGAGCCTATCCCGGCATTGGCGCGGAAGAGCGCGGACAGGCCGAGGCCATCGCCCGCAATTTGTTCGAGATGTCGCACTTGCCCGTGCCCATCGTTATCGCCATCATTGGCGAAGGCGCGTCCGGGGGCGCTCTGGGCATCGGCATCGGCGACCGCGTGCTGATGATGGAAAACACCTGGTATTCGGTGATTTCACCGGAAGGCTGTGCGGCCATTCTGTGGCGGGACAGCACCAAAGCCAGTCAGGCTGCGGAAGCCATGCAGCTCACGGCGCCCGACCTGTTGAAAATGGGCGTCATCGATAAAAGCATCAAAGAACCGGTGGGCGGCGCACATCAAAACTATGACGAAGCCGCCAGGCTGTTGCAGGAAAACCTGGAACAGGAATTGACGGAATTGGAACAGATCGCGCCTCAGGACTTGATCGAAGCCCGAATAGAAAAATACAATAAGATGGTTTTTTTCAATGAATAATAACCATGAGGAGGAGAGGATATGTTAGATCAAAAGTTGCTCGACATTTTAGCCTGTCCAAAATGCAAAGGCGACCTGGAGTATGATAAAAAAAAACAAAAGCTCATCTGTCACAAGTGTCGTTTAAAATATGACATCAAAGACGACATTCCCATCATGCTCATCGACGAGGCAGAGTCGTTTTAAAGGAGATTCGATCCGGACAAATTGTCTTAAAATTCTTTTTATTTGGGGCCGACTTAAGGCTGAAAAGTTACGAAAATTTTCATCTACTTCATTGCTTTAAAAATAACTTGACTATTTTGATTTTTTATCGTAATTTTTCACAAATTTATTGCTATCAGCAATTTAAAAGGGTATAAATTCCATGTAGAGGTGGGAATGAAAATCGTTCGGACAAGTGCAATTCCCAACCGTGTGTTTTTGTTATTTGGCTGACTCTCTATGCCGAACTAAGTGGAGGCCCGATTTAAGTAAAATTGAGGGCTTTTTTAATGCCTTATCGTGTGCAGCTTGAAAAATTTGAAGGGCCGTTAGATCTGCTGCTTTTTTTGATTAAAAAAAATGAAGTAGAGATCTATGACATTCCCATTGCCGAAATCACGCAGCAATACCTGGCCTACGTGGAGCTCATGGAATTTTTGGATCTGGAAAACGCGGGTGAATTTGTGTTGATGGCTGCCACGCTCATCCGCATAAAAGCGCAAATGCTGCTGCCCCGACCGCAGACCGAAGACGAGGAAGCCGAAGACCCGCGCCAGGAACTGATACAACGGTTGCTGGAATATCAAAGCTTCAAAGAAGTCGCAAACCAAATGTCGGAGTTCGAGAAAACCCAGCGCCAGTATTTTCCCACTGGCAGCCCCATCCTGGATCTCGAAGGTGTGGAAGAAGAGGAGGAAGAGCCCGGACGAGAAGTCAATTTGTACGACTTGATGGCGACATTTATGGAAGTTTTGAAGAGAGTACCGCCGGTGAACCAGCACATCGTGGACAGGATACCAGTGACGATTGAAGAACAATCGCAATTTATTTTGGATTATTTAGATAGAAACGATAAAGCTCAATTTACCGAATTGATGGCACAAATCAAAGAAAGGATCGTTTTGATCGTGACGTTTGTGGCTATTCTGGAGCTGGTAAAAAATAAGATTTTACGCTTGAAACAAAATCAACCTTTTTCGGAGATCTGGATTCAAAGAATTTAATGGAACAAGCATTTCTAAAACAAATCGTTGAAGCTTTGGTTTTAGCCAGCGACGTACCGATTTCCGATCACAAAATTGCCAGCTACGTAGAAGAGTTAAGCCCCAAACAAGTTCAAAAAATCGTTGAAGAATTAAATTCTGAATATTCAACCCAGAACCGGGCTTTTTTTGTCACAAAAGTCGCTGGTGGTTACCAAATTAATACTCGCAAAGAGTTTGCCCCCTGGATTAAAAAAATGTTTAAAGGCCGCTCAAAGCCAAAACTAAGCCAGGCGGCATTGGAATCACTGGCGATTACTGCTTTCAGGCAACCCATCAGTCGCGCAGAAATCGACGCCATTCGCGGCGTGCATTCCGGTGGCGTGCTTAAAAACTTAATGGAGCGAAATCTGATCGCCATTGCCGGGCGCTCCGAAGGTTTAGGTAAACCGCTGCTCTACGGCACCACCGGCGAATTCTTGCGCTATTTTGGCATCAATGACATCTCTGAGCTGCCCAAACCGCGTGAAATCGAGGAGATCATGGGTAAGCTGGATGGCGCGCAGGACCTTTCCCATGAAATCGTCGAAGTATTAACCGAAGTTAAGGAAGAGCCACCGGAGGCAAGCGATGATGCGGCTAAATAAATATCTGGCGGGCTGCGGACTGAGCTCTCGTCGAAAATGCGACGAATTGATTTCATCTGGCAAGGTCGCCATTAACGGCGTGACTGAAACAAGACTGGGCATTCAAATCGATGAAAACAACGATCGCGTTGAGGTCGCGGGAAAACGGCTGTACTATCCATCAAATTTGGATTATTTTATTTTGAATAAACCCAAAGGTTACGTCACCACCGCTTCGGATGAAAAAGGCCGAAAAACGGTTCTGGATCTCGTTCCGGGCAAGAATCGCTTGTTTCCTGTGGGCCGGTTGGACAAGAACACTTCGGGTCTTTTGATTTTAACCAACGACGGCGAGCTGGCCTATCAGATTACACACCCGAAGTTCCAAATCGAAAAAGTTTACCAGGTGACTTTGGATAGAGAGTTCACAGCCGCCGATAGAAAAAAGTTGCAAGCCGGCTTGATATTGGAAGAAGGCAAAACCGCGCCGTGTAAAATCACGTTTCGTAATCCACAAAATAAAAAGCAACTTCAAATGACTTTGCACCAGGGATGGAAGCGTCAGATTCGACGTATGTTTGCGGTGCTAAGATACAAAGTGCTGGATTTGAAAAGAATAAAAGTCGGCTGCATCGAGCTGCAGGGTTTGAAGCCGGGGGCCTGCCGAAAAATGACCATGGATGAAATCAAAAGCTTAAAACAAATGGTTGATCGAGCACATGGAAATTAAAAACAAAAAAGTCATGGTGTTGGGTGGCTGGGGTCTGGTTGGAATGGCCATCTGTCGGAAAATGCTGGAGGAAGAACCAGAAGAGCTTATCGTTTTGTCGTTAAACGAGTGGGAAGCTCGAGAGGCTTGTGAGGAATTAAAACAAGGCATTGAAACGCAAACCAAAATCACGCCTTACTGGGGCAACATTTTTGTGCGGGACACCATGCAGGGGCTGGGACGAAATGAGATTTTAGAGAACTCCCAATATCGTAATTGGCTGATTCAGGATAACCTGGAAGATTTGAGCAACGAAATTTTGCACCATTCCTATCTCTATCAAACCATCCGCCGCTTTCGTCCACACGTTCTAGTTGATTGTGTGAACTCGGCCACAGCCGTGGCGTATCAGGACGTGTTTCGCGGCTACTACAATTTGAAGGGCGAGCTCAATCAATTCAAAGAGCACAAAAATTACTCAGAAAAGTTTGTGAGCGAGGTTGAAAAGATCTTGTGCACGCTTTACATCCCGCAGTTGATTCGGCATGTGCAAATCCTTTATGAAGCCATGCGCCAATCCAAAACCGTGTTTTATGTTAAAATTGGCACCAGCGGCACCGGCGGCATGGGCTTGAATATTCCGTACACACATTCGGAGGAAAAGCCGTCACGCATTCTTTTAAGTAAATCCTCTGTCGCGGGTGCGCACAGTTTATTGCTGTTTTTAATGGCGCGAACCCCGGATGCGCCCATCACCAAAGAAATCAAACCCACCGCCGCCATCGCCTGGAAAAAAATCTCATACGGAGAAATTAAAAAAGGCAACCAACCGGTGCAGTTGTACGACTGTCCGCCGGAAAAAGCGACGAAACTACAGGATGAATTGTCACCCAAGGGGCTAGAAAGCTGGACCCGTCTGGACGACAAAGTGCTGAAATCTGTGTATATCGACACTGGCGAAAACGGTATTTTTTCCTTCGGTGAATTTGCCGCCATTTCTTCCTCCGGTCAGATGGAATTGGTCACACCCGAAGAGATAGCTAAAAACGTCATCTACGAAATAAAAGGGGGGAATACCGGCCACGACATCATCAATGCGTTGGACAACGCCACCATGGGGCCCACCTATCGGGCCGGTCTCATGCGCCATGCTGCTTTGAAGAAAATGCAGGAATTGATGGAAATGCACCAATGCGACAGCGTGGCCTTTGAGCTTCTTGGCCCACCCAGATTGAGCAAACTTTTATATGAAGCGTTCTTGTTGCGGGTGGTGTGTTCCAGCATGCAAGGCGTGGTTGAAGCCGAACTCGATGAGTTGGCTGATACACTGGAAAAGCTGATCGCGCAAAATCAGGATCTTCGTTCAGCCATTCTTTCCATCGGCATTCCCATTCTCATGAAAGATGGCGTCAGCTTGTTGAGAGGTCCTGTCATGAAAATCCCCGCCTATCGGGGGCGGCAATCTTACGATGTCACCCCCGAGACCATCGACAAATGGGCTAAAGATGGCTGGGTGGACTTACGGGTGTCGAACTTAAAAAAATGGCAGATAAGAATAACTCAAATTCTGACCGAGGTTGAATCGATACCCGAAAACGAAACCAGCTCCCGCTTCGAACAGGATCGAAGTTACTGGCTTGAAGATGACATGATCAACATCGGTAAGGTGGTAGGCTGGATCTTTGCGCACGAAGAACAAGGTCTGCGCATGAAAGACTAAATGAGTGTTCGGTGATTATTTGAAAAACAGAAAGGAATCCGCTAAAAAGAATATTATCATTGCTATTGACGGACCCGCCGGCTCTGGTAAAAGTACCACTGCTCAAATGGTGGCCAAAAGGCTAAATATTTCCTATATCGATTCCGGCGCCTTTTACCGGGCTTATACGCTACAAATTCTGCAAAACCATATTTCCTTGCAGGATGAGACGGCCATCGATGATATCCTTGCGCAAACGCATGTCATGGTACAAACCTCGGAGAAGGGCACCAGAGTGGAGTTGAACGGTCGCGACGTCAGCAAAGAGATTCGGTCGCCTGAAGTGACCGCCTACGTTTCCTCGGTTTCAAAACATCCGAAGGTTCGTCAGGCCGTCACTCAAAAGTTGTGGGAAATTGCCGAAAATAAGTCCATCATTTTAGAGGGACGCGACATTGGCACGAAAGTTTTTCCCAATGCCGATTTAAAAATCTATCTGGAAGCCTCCATTCAGGCTCGCGCCGAGCGCAGACATCATGAGCTGGTTGCAGCGGGAATGGACTCAGACAAAGAACGAATGGCCGCAGAGATCGCTGCCAGGGATAAGCAGGATTCAGAAAGAATATTATCCCCGTTGATGAAGGCCGACGATGCCGTCATTTTGAACAATACTAATTTGAGTATTGAAGAAAGTGTAAATTTTATTGTACAAAAAGCATTAAAATTTGTAAATTAAAACCTTTGGCTTTAAGCAAAAAAAATCTATATAAGGAGGTACTTATTTATGTCTGAAAGTACGGATCAAATTCAAAGTAATGAAAACAATTTAAATTCGACGAATGGAGGTGATGCTGAGGTAACGCAAAGCGTTTCTGAAAATCAGAATGCTACAGTCGCTGAAAAAGCCCAAAACACGGCTGAGGAAGTCTATTACAAGCTGAGTGATTTGGAAGACGAAAGCGAATATTCTGAAGAAGAATACAGCGAAATGCTGAATCTCTATGAACAAACGCTGACGGACTTTGTGGAAGGAGAACTGGTGGTTGGAAAAATTCTGGCCATTGGCGACAAAGAAGTGTCAGTGGACATCGGATTTAAATCAGAAGGGGTCATCCCCATAGACGAATTTAAGGATATCACCGAAATTCAGGTAGGCGATGACATCGAAGTGTATCTTGACAATGTGGAAGATAGCGACGGCCAACTGGTGCTATCAAAAAAGAAAGCCGACTTTCTGCGTCAATGGGAAAAAATTATTGCCGCGCACCAGACCGATGAAATTTTTCAGGGGGTATGCACCCGACGCATCAAAGGGGGAATTGTGGTTGATCTGCAAGGCGTCGATGCCTTTTTGCCCGGTTCCCAAATCGATGTGAAACCGATTCGTGATTTTGATGCGTTGATCGGTAAAACCATGGACTTCAAGATCGTCAAAGTCAATGAGCTGCGTAAAAACATTGTGGTTTCTCATCGAGTGCTTATCGAAGAAGGGATGAAAGAGCAGCGTGCCGAGATTCTGGAAAATCTCGAAAAAGGTCAGGTGCTGGAGGGCACGGTCAAAAACATTACCGATTTTGGGGTATTCATCGATTTAGGCGGCGTGGATGGTCTGTTGCATATCAACGATCTATCCTGGGGCAGGGTAAACCATCCTTCTGAAATCGTGTCATTTGACGAAAAAATCAAAGTTCAAATTTTAGATTTTAATGAAGAAAAGGATCGTATTTCATTGGGTCTGAAACAATTGCAGCCACACCCGTGGGATAACGTGAAAGACAAATACAATGTAGGCGATGTGGTGAAAGGCAAAGTGGTCAATATTTCTGATTACGGTACCTTTGTGGAGCTGGAAAAAGGCATCGAAGGGCTCATTCATATTTCTGAAATGTCCTGGACTCAGCATATCAAACATCCTTCCAAAATTGTTTCTCTCGGTGAAACCGTTGAAGCCAAGATTCTGAACATCGATTACGAGGGCCGCAAGATTTCTCTGGGATTGAAGCAATTGGAGCCCGATCCCTGGACCGATATCGAAGCTAAATATCCGGTCAATTCCAAACAAAAAGGCATCGTTCGGAATTTGACCAACTTCGGAGCCTTTGTTGAATTGGAAGAAGGTGTAGATGGTTTGATTCACATTTCCGATTTGTCCTGGACAAAAAAAATCCGCCACCCCGGGGAAGTGGTCAAAAAAGGCGATGAAGTTGAAATCGTCGTATTGAATATCGACAAGGATAATCGCAGAATTTCTCTGGGTTATAAACAAACCACTGAGAATCCCTGGAATCAATTTGAAAAGGTTTACAAGCCTCAGGCTAAAACGAAAGGCAGAATTGTCCGTATGATCGAGAAGGGCGTGATCGTGGAACTCCCGGACGGCGTGGATGGCTTCGTGCCGCTTTCCCAACTGAAGCAAGAAGGCATACGCAAACCCGCCGATGCATACAAGGTGGGAGACGAGCTGGAAATCCTGGTGCTCGATTTCAATAAAGAGAATAAAAAGATTATCCTTTCCGAAAAACATGTTGATGATAAGACTGTAAAAGACAAAAAGCTGGAATTGGCAGTGGATGATGCCGAAGCCATCGCGGAGTACGAGAAGGAAATGGCATCGAATGTTTCTACCGCTGATAAAAGGTCTGCCGCTGAAATAAAAACCGAAGATACAAAAGCGGACAAGAACAAAGGTCAGCCTGATGAGGTTTCTGCCGAGGTTCAGGCGGCGGCTGAAACGGACGCAACTGCGGCTGATAGCGCCGAAGCCAGCGCGGCCAATGATGTGGAAACACCAGCTGCCGATGCGACAGCAGAAGCAGAAACAGAAACAACGGCTGAAGATACCCAGGCGGAATCGGCAGACAGCGCCACAGATACGGTAGAAGCCAGTTCTGAATCAGCGTCTGAGGAAAAAAACGAACCTGAAACTGCCGAAAAAAGCGAATCAGATTCGGGAGAAAAAAACGAAAGCGATTCTGAAGAAGAGTCAGAAAAAAAGTAGTCATTTGAACGACTACCGAGAACATGAGTGGACTCGGGTCGGGGAAATTCAACACTTCAGCCGGAGTCCTTCTGTTCAAAATCGATCTACGGGGAGATTTTTTGAACGACGTGTCTCAGGTTTGAAATACCAACATATTTAATATTTTTTGTGTATGATGGATGGAGAGGAGGACGGGATGACTTTCCATTCATTAAATGCAATAATGTAAAGTTGTTGCCCAAGCAGGCAATCGCAATTGTGTGCTTTCAGCATTTCGGAATGTTTGATTCGATAGAATAACTTTTATTATCTCTAACCAGTTGACGGCGTTAGTCCGAAATTATTCGAATTATTGAAAAGGGAGAGGCCATGTGGGCTATTAAATGGTTTTTAGCAGTTGTGGTCATTTTGATGGTTTTGGGATTTGCATTACAAAATAGCGCCCAAACAGTGGACGTCGTGTTTCTTCAGGGCGTCTGGGAATTTCAGCAGGTTCAATTGTGGTTGGTGATCTACGCTTCATTTGGCCTGGGAGTCATTTTCTGGCTTATCGTGTCGGTGTTTCAAGTGCTGCAGCTTAAAAACGATATGCGCCGGTTACAAAAACAGACGCAGGATATGCAGCACGAGCTGGATAGTTTGAGAAATTTACCGCTCAGCGATGACGATGTAAGTTTTGATATAAAAGAAGAAGCCTAATTTGATCAATTTAACTGTAAAGAGAAAAAATGGATCTTGCGGTTTTATTATTGTTTATTATTATTGGCGCAGCAACGGCCTTGCTGGTGCTTTTCATCTTCAAAAGAAAACCTGAATCGTCCATCGACACGGCGGCGACAGATTACGCTGAGGGTCTGAACTTGCTGTTAGCGGGCGACCGTGAAGGTGCCTTGCTGAAGCTGAAGGAAGCGGTTAAAAAAAACAGTCGCAACATCGATGCCTATTTGAAGATTGGAGATATGTTGCGTGAATCTGGCCAGATTGAAAAAGCCATCAATGTGCACAAATATCTCACCGTTCGCCGCGGTTTGAATTCAAAAGAAATCGAGTCCATTTCCTGCAGTCTGGCGCAAGATTATCAGGCTGCCAAAGATTATGACCGGGCGTTAGAGGTTTTGAATCGGACTCTGGAAGGCAATAAAAACCTGACCTGGGCGCATGAAATGAAACTGCGAATATTTGAACAAAAAGAAGAGTGGGATAGCGCCTTTCAAGTCTATCGCGAGTTTATGAAAAATAAAAACCACTACGATCCGGGCCGGCTTGCTTTGTACAAAGTTCAAAAAGGTCTGCAGCTCATTGATAAGGGTAAAGAGAAAGAAGCGCAGAATTGTTTCAAAGATGCCATTAAGACCGCACCCACCAGTCCGCCAGCTTACATCTATTTAGCTGATCTACACAAAAAAAACAATCAAAATAGCGAAGCCCTGAAAATCTTGCGGCAATTTATGGAAAAGGCGCCAGAACAATCTTATCTGGCGTTTGCTCGAATCAAAGAGCTGCTTTACGAGGGGGGGAAATATGGTGAAATACAAAACGTCTATTATGACATCATCGAAAAGCAGCCTGAAAATCACATGGCGCGATTAGCGCTGGCTGAAAACTTCGAGAAAAAAGGCGAATTAGAAAAGGCCATTGAGATGTGCCTGGCGGTGTTGGAAAAGGATGCCGCTCACAAACTGGCCAAAAAGTATCTGGTAAGATTGTACCACAAGTCCGGTGATAACGATAAAGCCGTTGAGCAGGCGTTGAATTTGATCGACGAATCTCTGCAGCAAAAAGAGCTGTTCCAATGTCAATTGTGTGGATTTGAATCCGAAGAAGCGTTCTGGCGCTGCCCTGAATGCCATGAGTGGGAAACTTTTGCAAAAAATTAGCCGGAGTACAAACAAATTTTAAAGTTAAATTTTAAAGCTAGATCGGCCGTTGGCAACTGAAATTTGATTTTGATATGACCATGCGAAATTGGCGGTTACATATTTTGATTTTATTGGCGTTTTCAACCAACCTGTTTTCTCAGGAACCAGAGATCGATTTGAACAAGCTGCTGGCTATCAGCGATTCCAAAAAACTTTCTGCAAAAATTCAATATTATATTTCTCAGTATAAAGGCGCCCCCCTGGCTTTTTATTTGGAAGCGGTGACAGAAAGCAACGCCAATAAAGCCAACGAGAAATTCAAGCTTCTTGCGCAGCGGTTTCCCCATTCAAAATACGCTGAGCTCGCACGAATTAAAAGCGGTCAGTACTATTTTTCTCGTGGTCTGTATATCACAGCCAGAAAACATTTTCTCGAGTTGATCGAAAAGTATCCGCAGTCTGATCTGGTGGACGATGCCATGTATTTAGCCGCAGCCTGTTTGTTTGCTTCCGGCAAGTTCAAATCGTGTTACACCGAGCTAAAAAACTTCCTCGCACAAAATCCCCGCTCCGAGTTTGTTAAACTGGCAAAGGAAGACTTAAAGGAAATTTCGGATAAAGGTGATTTTGTTGCGCTGAGTACGAACCTTTCCCTTGTAGAGGGAAAATACGCCCTGCAAATTGGCGCATTCAAAAAAGTCAACAACGCCCTGAATTTGAAGAATTACTGTGAAAAGTTAGGATTGCCCGTTGAAATTCGGGAAAAGCGTGAAAATGCTTCCACAGTGTATTTGGTCTGGATCGGTTCTTTTAAAACCCGCAGCGACGCCGCTCTCTTTGGTGACAAATTCAAAGGCGAGCATGGCAAACCTTACCGAATTGTTACCCGTTAGCGCGATTCCCCCCAAAAAAAATCAAAAATGATTTCCGTAAAAGAAGCCATCGAATTAACCTTGAAGCACGCGAAAGCAGGCACCATTGAACCGGTGCCCGTTTCCGAAGCCGCCGGTTATGTGCTCGCAGAAGATGTTTTGGCGGATATCGATATGCCGCCCTTCGACAAATCGGCCATGGACGGTTATGCCTTAAAAGCCAGGGAGGTACAAAAGGCGCCGGTTGTGCTCAAAGTCGCCGGATTTATTCCCGCCGGCGTGCAGCCCGATGTGAGTCTGCTTTCGGGCCAGGCTGCAAAAATCATGACGGGCGCTCCGCTGCCCCCCGGTGCAGATAGCGTGCAGATGGTGGAAAAAACCGCTGCGCGAGCAGACGGACAGGTTGAAATTTTAGAATCGGTTGCTGTCGGAAAACACGTGGCTCGCAGGGGTGAAATTATTCGGGCCAATTCGAGAGTGCTGGAAAAAGGGCGCCTGATTTCACCGGCGGTAGCGGGGGTGCTGGCCACGGTGGGCAAAGAACGCGTACCCGTTTATCGCCAGCCACAGGTGGGCATTTTGGTGACCGGAGACGAGCTGGTTGAGATTCAGGAAACACCCGGCCCTGGCCAGATACGCAACAGTAACGGATATGTGCTCTATCAACAAGTGCAGGAAACCGGCGCCAAACCGGCGCTACTGGGCATCGCAGCGGATAAAATTCAGGAGCTGCAAAAGATGATCGAGCAAGGTTTGACGAATGATGTTTTGCTCATTTCCGGCGGGGTTTCCATGGGAGAATTAGACCTGGTGGAAGAGGTGTTCGAACGCGTGGGGGTGGAAACGATTTACAATAAAATCAACATCAAACCCGGCAAGCCGGCGGTGTTTGGGAAACGAAACGATACCCTGGTTTTTGGACTACCGGGCAATCCGGTTTCAGCCAGCACCATTTTCGAAATCATTGCCAAACCTGCCATCAAAAAGATGATGGGTTTTGAGCAAATTCATAATTTAACGGTCAAAGCCACTCTGAAAAATGAAATTAAGAGTCGAACTCGGCGAACATTTTATCCGCCCGCCTGGACTTCCATGGTGAAATCAGAATTTCAGGTGGCTGCTATTGACTCAAAAGGTTCGGCCGATATCCTGGCCTTTGCCAGGAGTAATTCATTCGTCATTATTCCTGCAACCGTAGAAAATTTACCTGCCGGAAAACAGGTGGAGGTTCTTTTACGCGATGAATTTTGGAAAACTTGTTTGATTTAACGAATACGAAATTGTGGTGAGTAAAACATCCTGAAGGCGATTTCCATGTTTGGTTTCAATGTAGGTCGGTGCTATTTGTGATGAATTTCAACGTTTCCTGATACAATCGAACTAAGCAAAATCGAGAGGCAGATAATCAGATGAACGATTACGAATTAGAATTTCAAAATATCTTTGAAACTTTTCAGCCTAAGGTTACCCGTTATCTCGGTGGATTGGTTGGTGAATATGAGGCTGAAGACCTGACTCAAGAAGTGTTTGTAAAAATCAATCAATCATTGAAACGTTTTAGGGGTGAATCTCGACTTTCTACGTGGATATATAGAATCGCCACGAATGCCGCATTAGATAGGCTGCGTAGCCCAACCTTTCGTCGAACGCGTAAGCGCAGTTTGTCTGAAGGTTCAATTGCCAAAGATAAGACGGAAATCGAGGATAAAGATGTATGGCGTGACGAAACAACCCCTTTAGTTGACCAACAACTTATTCGAAAAGAAATGAATGAATGCATCCGAGAATTTGTTGAGCGGCTTCCAGAAAATTACAAGACTGTCCTGGTTCTCAGTGAGTTGGAGGATCTAAAAAATAGAGAGATTGCCAATATTCTTGGGATCACTATTGATACGGTCAAAATCAGATTACATCGGGCCAGAACCAAACTAAAGAAGGAACTGGAGAACCATTGCAGCTTTTATCGTGATGAACGAAATGAATTGGCGTGCGATTTGAAAAGTGCCTTCGAGGGGTTTCGGGAGGCATGTTAATTAAGGTGTATCCTTTCCTGACTGACCTCCGTCTAAAAGGTTAGACAAGTCAGAAAGGAGGTGATGCACCATGAAGATTCCATTTAAACAAAATGTGGGTATGCTTGATCGATGTTTTCGAATCTGCGTTGGGACTGGTCTGATAGTTCTGGGGAGCCTTTTTATGATGGGAACAATCAGAGACCTCCTTATGATTCTCGGCATGCTGCTTCTCGTTTCTGGAGTTCTTGGGTTTTGTCCCAGTTACTTTCTCCTTGGGATTTCTACAGTACGAGAAGGTGGTTGTTGCTGAAATCATCTCAAACGAAATTAATCGAAACAGGAAAATTTATGGAGGTTTGTCATGGATAATCGAATCAAAGAGTTAATAGCAGTTGGAGCATCGGTTACTGCAAATTGTCAACCTTGTTTGAGATATCATGTTAGCAAGGCTCAAGAAAACGGAGCCAATGAACGCGAAATCGTGGAGGCAATTGAAGCAGCAAAGCTAGTAAGAAAGGGTGCAATAACCAAAATGGATCAGCTTGTTGCAACTATCTTCAAAAACACTGAGACTGAGGTAAATGCTTCAACTGAAGGATGTGGATGCGGTTAATGGTCCACATGAAAAATCCTTTGAGTTATGGCTTTACAATCGCTACTTGGGTAGCCTGACAAAAAAATGGAGTGGACAGGGAAAGCAGAGGCATGATTTTTGTAACGGTGACATTTTCAATGTCTCGTCTTCCATCAAACTTCATCTCTTGCTTTCCCCGCCGTTCATCCTGGTCGATGTCCGGATTTAAAAGACTAATTTTAGTAGGACTCAAAAACCCGGCTGGATTTTTCAAGGTTATTCAATTTTTTCCCAAATTTATCCAGTTGTTGCCAATTTAGTCACAGATATCCGGGTACCCCTGCATCCAAAATTGTTGTTGTTTTTAGCATTCGGTTATATTCTCTCTCCCTTTGATCTTTTTTCAGATTTTTAATTCCCGTTATCGGCTATTTTGATGATTTGTTCATTTTATACCTTGCCTTGAAATACTTACTAAAAAAATGCCCTCGGGATGTTTTGTTGGAACACATTCGTCGTATTGAAGCACGGGGGTGCGTTTCGAGTTTCGGGGTGTCATTGTCCCGTCCTACAACCCTCCATCCTCCATCCTCACCTTCCATTCTCCATCTTCCCTCCATCCCCAGTTGTTACGCTTGTAATTTTATTTTTTTATGATTATTTTCCCCAAAAGAATGGTAAGTTAATTTCAAAAACCATGACCAGATTATTCGTCATATTTTTCTGGCTGCTATCGACGCCGGCCTTTTCACAAATCGCCGTCGATGTAGTCTATCCCAGAGAAGGGCAAACGGTGACTGCCACAGACTCAACTTTTATATTTGGGTCTGTGAACCGTCCGTCTGCAAAATTATTCATCAACGAGTTGCCAGTTAACCTATTTCCCAACGGTGCGTTTCTGGCGTTCCTGCCGATCTCGGTTGGGGACTTCACCTTTGAATGCCGCGCCGTGAGCGCAGCCGACACGGCGGTGGTTTTGAGGGAGGTGGTAATTTCTCCCTATTTGACTTCGACACCACGAGATACGGTGGCCATCGACAGCAGCTATCTCCTGCCAGAGGAAAACCTCGAATTGCGCTCGGGTGATTACGTGCGGGTGGCATTTAAAGGCACGCCGGGTTTAATCGCTACCTTCACCATTACCGGGCTGGTTGAAAATGCCCCTATGACGGAGCGCCAGCCCTGGAAGGAATTTGACTGGGGTGAGGCGGTTTTTGGCGAAGGTAAACCGCCGACAACGGCTGAAATCGAAGGCGTGTACGAGGGCGGGTATCTCATACCTCAAAATGTGGAGTTAAACGAGGCGGACATCCTTTTTACGCTGCAAGGCAGCGACGGTCACCGTGTAAAAGCTTCGGCGCCGGGCCGGCTCACGGTGCGCCACGAGTTCTTTCCACAAATAGCGGAAACGCACAGTGAGCACACCGTGGCCCGTACTGGCCCCGGATTAGGATATCAATTATTCTTTCCCGCTGGCATCCGGCTCTGGATTACGGGAAAAAAGGGCGGCTATTTTCGTGCTCGATTGAGTGGTCTGGAGCAGGTTTGGTTGCCCGAATCGCACCTCACGTTGCTGCCGGCCGGAACGGCCATCCCCCACAGTACCGTTTCCGTTCTGCGCACGGAAAGTCGGCCAGAGAAATTGCGCGTCAAAATCTACCTGCAGCAGAAGCTGCCATTTAAGATCGAGCAGACCCGTACCCCTTCTGAGCTCATCGTGACGATTTACGGGGCCACTTCCGATACGGATTGGATTCGGTTTCAGCGCGAGGATGCGCTGCTGCGCGGAATCCAATGGTCGCAGCCGGCAGAAGGCGTTTACCGACTGGTCATTGCCCTTGCAAATGAGCAGCAGTGGGGCTTTGATCCTTACTACGAAGGCAACGATCTTATCATCGAAGTCAAGCGGCCGCCACGGAAATTGCGTTTGAAAAATTTGTTAGTTTGTGTGGACGCCGGCCACGGGCCGGACAAAGGCGCGGTGGGTCCCACTCGGTTAACGGAAAAGGACGCTAACTTGCAACTGGCTCTGGCACTGAAACAAAAATTAGAGAAAAAAGGCGCAAGAGTCTTTTTAACCCGCAAAGATCCTTTTGGAGTGGCTCTGTCTGCCCGGCCAAAATTAGCTACCGTGGTGGGTGCGGATATTTTGATCAGCTTACATCACAACGCCCTGCCCGATGGAGTGAATCCGTTTCTCAACAACGGAACCAGCACCTATTATTATCACATTCAAAGCCGACCGTTAGCAGAGGCCATTCACCGGCGAATGTTGCAGAAATTGAAATTGCCGGATTTTGGATTGTACTATGATAATTTAACGCTTTGCCGCCCGACACAAATGCCGGCAATTCTGCTCGAGCCGGCCTTTATCATGCATCCGGAAGGGGAGAGTTTGATCAAAACCGCAGAATATAAAAAGAAAACGGCCGAAGCCATTGTCAAGGGTATCGAGGATTTTCTGAAGGCCAGCAAACAAAAATGATTCACACCTGGCTGAATACGACTTTCTTGACTCTGAACACTCATCTCTTGAAAACCAATGCAATTTGATGAAAAAATATTCTAAATTCATTGCTTTTTGAACACATTTTCGTATATTGAAAATGTGCATTTTAATATAAAGTAAATCGTGATTATTCTACGAGGTGATGTCATGAATAATTACAAATTTTATTGTGTCATTGTTGCGCTCTGTGCATTGGTTTTGTTAAGTGCAGGTTGTACGGCCTTTAACAAATCATCCCCGTCGGAGAAAGAACATTCCATGCTGCAAAAAATCTATATAGATTCTGTGGACTCAAAAGCGGTGGTTTTAAAGGACGAGGTTCTGGAGGTGAAAATCAAAGGCAACTTGCCTTCGCCGGCTTATACCTTTGAACGGTTTGATATCGAAGTTAGAGGCAAAACCATTGAGATTTCACCGCTGGCGCGACACGACGCCAATAAAATGGTGATCCAGGTGCTGGTACCGTTTGAAGAAGTTTGTCGTGTTGATAATCTCAAGCCAGGAATTTACGAAATCAAAGTCAACGGTCGCGGAGATACGGCGGTTTCGAAGTCCCAGGTACGGGTCAATGAATAAATTCGAATTCTCTTTTACGCGGAAATGAAGCCTGCGGAATAAACGCGGTTTAATTTTGCAGGCCCGAAAAAGGGATGGACATCGGGGAAAACACGATGAGCAAAACCGGCATTGTTTTTAGCGAAGAATTTTTAAATCACAAAACGGGAGAGGGGCATCCTGAGCGGCCAGAGCGTTTGCGATATTTGGGGCAGCATTTGCAGCAAACGGGACTTTTAAGCGAACTGGTTCGTATTCCAACTAATATGGCTGAAATCCATTCCATTGCCAACATCCACCCAATGGCCTATATTGAACAAGTACGAGCCGCTTGTCAGTCGGGTTTGCATCATTTGGATGCGGATACCGTGGTGTGCCAGGCCTCATTTGAGACGGCTTTGCTGGCAGCTGGCAGCGTGCTTAATGCCTGCGACGCTGTTATGAACGGGGAAGTTGACAACGTTTTTTGTGCGGTGCGTCCGCCGGGGCATCACGCGGAGCCAAATCGGGCCATGGGGTTCTGTATGTTCAACAACGTGGCGATCACAGCCAGGTATTTACAAAAAGAATTTCCGATTCAAAAAGTGGCCATTGTGGATTGGGATGTGCACCACGGCAACGGCACGCAAAATGCCTTTTATGAGGACGCTTCGGTTTTTTATATCAGCGTTCATCAACGCCCGCTCTATCCGGGCACGGGTCGAGCGGAAGAAAGGGGCAACGGCGCTGGAGTCGGCGCGACTTTGAATCTGCCGCAGCCGCCGGGTTCAGGCGACCAGGATTATCGGGTTGTGTTCGACCAGCAAATTATACCGGCGCTGCAAAAATTTGAACCAGAATTTCTTTTGATCTCAGCCGGTTTTGATGCGCACACGGATGACCCCCTGGCGAACATGGAGCTGACTGAGGAAGGCTTTGTGGAAATGACAACATGTTTAAAGGACGTAGCTGCAAAATGTTGTCATGGCCGCATGGTTTCATTGTTAGAAGGGGGATATAATCTCATGGCATTAGCCAGAAGCGTGGAAGTTCATTTGCGTAATTTGCAAAATTAATAATGACAAAAAAAATGATTTTTACAAACAAAACCGTTTACGGGGAGGTAAAATAGGTGGATTTTGAGCAAGAAAGCCATCTCAAATACGGTGACACAGCCAGCCATTTTGAGTTTCGCAAAAAAATGATCAAGGAGCAAATCTGGTCGCGAGGCATTAAAGACTTTTTGGTTTTGAAAGCTCTAAAAAGCGTTCCTAGGCATCGATTCGTGGACGAGCAATTGGAAAGTGTGGCTTACGATGATACGCCGCTGCCGATCGGATGTGACCAGACCATTTCACAACCGTTTATCGTGGCGTACATGACTGCGGCGCTGGGGCTCAAGGGCGGCGAGAAAGTTCTGGAAATCGGCACTGGCTCCGGCTACCAGGCCGCGGTTTTAGCGGAGATTGCTAATTGGGTTTATACCATCGAGATCAATGAAAATTTGACCATCGAGGTGGCGCGCCGTTTGAAGAAATTAGGGTATCACAACATTTCACTGAAATTTGGCGACGGCTACAAAGGCTGGCCAGAGCAGGCTCCCTTTGACGGTATCATCGTCACGGCCGCACCGGATCACGTACCGCAAACTTTACTGGATCAGCTCAAACCATCTGCCAAACTGGTCATTCCAGTGGGGGAGCAGGACCAGGAGCTGCTGGTAGTGACCAAATTTCACGACGGAAATTTTAAAACCGAATCACGCATCCCGGTGCGATTTGTTCCCATGTTAGGAAAAGCCGAAAAGAAACGCAATAATTCATGAAAAGGTTGATTACAGAACGCGATGTTTTAGACGCCTGGAAAAAGCGCGAATCGCGTATTCAAGTGCCCGCTAACGGCCTGATCACGCCGGCCGCTGAAAACGCCGCCAACGTGCATGGCATCGTCATTGAAAAAATCTCCGTACAGGAATCCCAAAAGCCCGTGCCGGCCCCAACTTCCGCAGACCATTCTAAAAAGATCATCATCGGTTCGGACCACGGTGGTTTTGAGCTCAAAGAACAGTTGAAACAGCAGCTTCAGAAACTGGGCTACGAAGTGGAGGATGTGGGCACGTTTTCTACCGAATCGGTGGACTACCCTGATTTTGCCCACGTGGTGGCGCAAAAGGTAGCGCAAGCAACCGATTTACGCGGCATCATCGTCGATGGGGCGGGGGTTGGCTCCTCCATAGCCGCGAACAAAGTTCCCGGCGTGCGGGCTGCAGCCTGTCAGGATGTGTACACCGCCAGAAACAGTCGCGCTCACAACAACGCCAACGTTTTGACTCTGGGCAGCAGAGTGTTAGGCCCGGATGTGGCCACAGACATTGTGACAGTGTGGCTAAATACCGAATTTGAAGGCGGCCGACATGCCAATCGAGTGGACAAAATAATGGATATTGACCGGAAATATCGCATATAAAATCTCGGAAACCTTGCTCAATTTTCTCCGTTAATCCCTTTAATAGACACCACAAATTTATTTAAATGAATAATTCACGTTTTCTTTAACACTGAAAATACTCGAGGTTATTTGAGAAGGGATGCGGTTATCTAGTTTGCTCAGCAATCTTCCAATATGGTCATTCTGTGCGATTCCCCGCGCAGCGGCAGAGCAAACTATCTCATGCTACGGAGCTTGTTAGCGGGAATGAAGTATGAGGGTCAGAGATGCTTCAGAGGCGGAGATTATCCCACTGCGAGGCTCAAGGCAGGCTCTGAGCAACGTCGAAGGACGTCTGCAGAATGCCGTTTTCCGAGCTAATTGGATAACCGTAGAGAAAGGAAGTTGTGTGTCTTGTACAGAAGTTTTCGTCCAAACATTTTATGGTACTATCATCAAATGAAAAGTTAAAAGGTCATGGCAGAAAAGAAGAAAGAGCAAAAAAATCAAGAAAGTAAATCGGCGGTAGAGAAACCGGCGGCTCAAGAAGAGTCGCCCCGAAGGATCTATCGGTCCCTGGATGAGCGTATGCTGGCCGGCGTGTGTGGCGGAATTGCGGAATATTTCAATTTTGATGTTCTCATCATCCGAGTAATCTGGGTGGTTTCCATTTTTACTGGCGGACTCGGGATTATTGCTTACATTTTAAGCTGGATTGTGATTCCGGAAAATCCGTCTCCGAAAAGCGTGGTAAAAAAAAGCGAGAGCAAATCATCCAATTCTAATTTGATGTGGGGCTTACTGCTCATCGTGGTGGGATGCATGTTTCTGTTTCAACATCTGGATTGGTTCGATATTTATCCAATCCATTTTCGCTGGCACTGGCGGCCCTGGTGGTTCGGCAATTTCGGGTTTGGCTTATTGCTTCCCGTTTTGCTGATAATCCTGGGAGTCATTTATCTCATCAAAGTTTCAAAAAAAGAAACGACTACAGCACAAAAGCAAAGTCAAAAAAAATCCGGAGGTTATCAATTGGATAAAAAATTAACCAGATCCGTGTGCGATAAAATGATAGGAGGCGTCTGTGGTGGAGTAGCGGCGTATTTTAATTTCGACCCCTCTCTTGTGCGAATCGGCTGGGTGCTGTTGACCATTGCGAGCGGCGGATTTCTCGGCATCGTGGCGTACATCGTTATGCTGATCGTGGTGCCGGAAGAAACCTCCACGGAAGTTTCTGAGTCGTCTCCCAAATCCGCTGCCACAAAAACACAAAAAAAGTAAAACGATTTTTTGTTCAGGAGTCATTTTCTATGGAAAAAAAACAAAGGTCGTATTTACCTGGCATTGTATTGATTTTGGTGGGGACGTATTTTCTTTTACAGCGATTCGATTTCTTTTTCATTCGATGGCGGCATGTCTATCCGGTATTGTTGCTGGGTATTGGTGCCGTGTTTTTAATGGCGATTTTTACAAAAAACGAAAAAAGTGCAGTATTCCCCGCAACCGTACTTCTGGTTTTAGGTTTGTTTTTCTTTTGCCGCAATTTTGATGTGTT
Organism: bacterium; assembly: GCA_046757025.1. Classification (GTDB taxonomy): domain Bacteria; phylum Zhuqueibacterota; class Zhuqueibacteria; order Oceanimicrobiales; family Oceanimicrobiaceae; genus JBHHXN01. The sequence continues at coordinate 1,054 of JBHHXN010000023.1, read as the reverse complement.
TTCCTTTGATTATTATTTTTACGATTTTCGGGATATCTGGCCCATTTTTTTAATTGCGTTTGGTTTGGGTTTTATCGTTTTGTTTTTTGTTAAATCGGAAGACTGGGGAGTGGTTATTCCCGGCAGCATTTTGTTGTTTTTCGGCGTCATTTTTTTACTCCGATCGGCGCGGCTATTCTATTGGCATGATTTTGTAGATTATTGGCCGCTGATTTTGATCGCCATCGGGGCCAGCATTATTTTGAACAGTATGCGTAAAAAAACACAATGAAGTTTCAAAGAGGGCACAATTCACAAAAGGCTTCTTCTTTTAGGAAGCCTTTTCTGTTTCATTAAAATTGGTTGAATTTTTTACCTGAATTGAGCAAATCCTTACCGGGGGAAAAACACGCTAAAGAGATTGTGTGAAAAGTCGAAACATCAACTTAAAACCGAGCATGCCCTAATCGTCAATCCCCGCTTTGCGGGCGAGGCTGAAAGAAATTACCTGGTGATTGACCGAAAACAACCTTTTCTTGTCATGCCTGCAAGTTTTAAGCAGGAATCTCCTTCCTGAGATGAGGAGATTCCAGTACAAAGTTTGTCCCTGTATGTCTTTAGCAGGGAGATCGCTGGAATGACATAAAGAATCGAGTTTTCGGTCAATCACTACCTAATAAACAGCACTTTACGTCAAATCCATAGTAACTATTCAGTTCTGAAGACAAAATTATTTTATGGTAAAATGATTTAAATTCAAGCCACGGAAAAGTCGTTTTTAAATTGTGGCTACCCTGGTCAAAATTGCTCCATGGCGTCGCCTTTAACCACGCGCGTTGAATAAACCGGCAAGGCCAGCTCATTCTGATAGATCGGTTCATTCCAAAATCTATCCCGTTCTCGATGAATCGAGAAGACCAATCCCAGGACTTGGACGACAATTTGCACCTGAGATGGCTTGGATTTCGACGTCAGGGGTTATCGACAGGGTTTTCCCCGTGAATCATGTTGCCACTAAATTATTTAGTGATTGACCGAAAACGAGCGTCTTCATGCTGAGCGGAGTCGAAGCATG
>JBHHXN010000022.1:0-47822 GCA_046757025.1 bacterium | reverse complement strand
TCTATTATCGACGTCTGTATTATCTAAGTCAAATAAACACTACAATTAATTAGTGTCCATCCGTAATCGTCATTCCCGAATGCCGTTGTCGGGAATCTCATGCCTAACGGAACAATGGATTCCCGCTTAAAAATTGCGGGAATGACAAAAAAAGGCTCTTTACGGATGGACACTAATTACGTATTTCACGGACACGTCCAAATGCCACAAATTTAACGAAAATTATTTTGCATGCAACTGTTTTTTATACATCAAGGCGGCTTTCACGAAATCAGTAAATAACGGATGCGGGCTAAGTACGCGCGACTTCAACTCGGGATGGAATTGTACCCCAATAAACCAGGGATGCTCCTTCAGCTCCACGATTTCAACTAAATCGGTTTCGGGATTGTGGCCGGTTGCGAGCAAGCCGTGCCGCTCAAATTGCTCCAAAAACATATTGTTAATTTCGTACCGATGTCGATGCCTTTCGGTTACCAGTGATTGCCCATAGACATCAAAAGTTTGAGTCCCCTCTTTGATTTTGCATTTATACGCACCCAATCGCATGGTTCCACCCAACTTGGAAATGTTCTTTTGTTCGGCCATAATATCCACCACCGCATAATCCGTGTGCGGCGAAAACTCCGAACCGTTGGCATTTTTCAAACCGCAGACATTACGGGCAAACTCAATGATTGCACACTGCATGCCGAGGCAGATGCCAAAAAAGGGCAGTTTGTTTTCCCGAGTGTATTTTGCAGCCAGCACTTTGCCCTCGATGCCGCGATTGCCAAACCCACCGGGAATTAACACTCCGCTGATATCGTCAAACTGATCGCCAATACCCTGCTTTTCGATCTCCTCTGAATCGATCCATTTCAGCTCCACGCGCACGCGATTTGTCACGCCCGCATGAACAAAAGATTCGATGATGCTTTTGTACGAGTCTTTTAATTCCACGTATTTGCCGCACACAGCTATTTTCACCACGTCGTCATGGTTTTTCACACCGTGGACAAACGCGCGCCAGTTGTCTAAATCCGGTTGTGAAGTTGGCAAACCAAGTTTATCCACAATAATATTGCCGACCTGCCCTTCCTCGAATTTCAAGGGGACTTCATAAATGGTATCCACATCGATGGCTTCAATGACGGCGCTAACCGGCACATTGCAGAACAAACCTATTTTCTTTTTGGCCTCCTCATCCAACTGCGTTTCACAACGGCAAAGCAAGATATCCGGTTGAATACCAATTTCTCGCAATCGCATCACCGAATGCTGGGTGGGTTTGGTTTTGAATTCATCTGCGGCTTTTATGTACGGCACCAGAGTCAAATGAATATTCAAGGCATTTTCATGACCCACTTCCAAACACAATTGTCGAATGGCTTCCAGAAAGGGCAAACTTTCGATGTCCCCCACCGTGCCTCCCACTTCCACGATGATCACATCGTACTCGATATCGGGGCTGCCGGCTTGTTTGATTCGGGATTTAATTTCATCGGTGATGTGCGGAATGACTTGCACGGTTTTGCCGAGATAATCGCCCCGGCGCTCTTTTGTGATGACGGAATAATATATTTGTCCGGTGGTGGCATTATTGCGCCTGGTCATATCCTCAGCGATGAAACGCTCATAATGCCCAAGATCCAGATCGGTTTCAGCACCGTCGTTGGTCACATACACTTCGCCATGCTGGTAAGGGCTCAAGGTACCTGGATCCACATTGATGTACGGATCGAGCTTCAAAATGGTCAATCTCAACCCACGGGTTTTCAGCAGTAAACCGATGGATGCCGAAGCAATGCCTTTGCCAAGTGAGGAAACAACTCCTCCGGTGATAAAAATGTATTTGGTCTTGTCGCTAACTGCCATGGAACGGTCTCTAATCAACTAATGACTTTGAGTACACTAAAATAGTTGTGTTTCACAGATGGAGCATTTTGAAATAAGGCTTTTTGATTTTTCCATTCCTTACACACATCTTTTCTGAACACATTTTGTAATTGCAAAACATGAGACGTTGGTGAAATCTTTTCCGTGTCCAATTCTTCCAATTTTTCCACATACTCCATAATCCGATCAAGCTGCTTGGCAATTTTAAGCTTCTTTTTACTGGAAAAACTCAACTTTGCTAACGATGCAATGGCATCCACTTCCTGGGAATTGATGGGCATAGCGTCTCCGTTCTGGTAGAATGATTCGCAAATGTTCAAGGGTAATATATAATAATTCGCCATGATTGTCAAGCGCATTTTAAACAGGATGGCATAGTTTTTGTAAATAACTCTCCTCTATTAAAATTCAAGGTCATTTTGAATGAAAGCAAAAAAAAAGCGACAGATGTCGCTTTTTAAATCGAAGATCGTCAATTCATAAATTAAATGACGACCGTCCGAACCAGCAAATGATTTTCAATGCTCGCGGACTCAGGATTTCACGAGCACGCTGACGGATTTTTTGTATTTACCCAGCCTCTCAAATTTAACCACGCCGTCCTTCAGCGCAAACAGGGTGTGATCCTTACCCAGTCCCACGTTGTTACCAGGATGAATGCGCGTGCCTCTTTGTCGCACCAGGATGCTCCCTGCTGAAACCGCTTGTCCGTCAAATCTTTTTACGCCTAAAAATTGTGGATTACTATCTCGCCCGTTCTTCGAGCTGCCCACACCTTTTTTATGTGCCATGATTTACAGATCCTCCAATAGGTTATTTCGAACTAATACCTTGAATCAACAATGAAGTGTAATCTTGTCTATGCCCCCGTTTCACTTGATAACCTTTGCGCCGTTTCTTCTTGAATACGATGACTTTTTTATCGCGATCGAAGCCTAATATTTTGGCTTTAACCGACGCGCCTTTCACGATGGGCTGACCAACGGTTATCTTGCCTTTATTTGAAAGTAGCAAGACCCGATCAAACTCTACACTGGCGCCCACATCTCCGGCCAATTTCGGCACTTGAATGTGATCATTCTTGCATACTTTGTACTGTTTTCCGGCAATGTCAACAATTGCGTACATTTAGCAAATCCTCCTTACAAAACCTTATTGCGTGTTTTCATTTCAATATTTATTTACTCAGGTCAAAAACTGGTCCGTAATGTCTTTTTGCTCTTTTTTTAGAATAATTCTAAACTGATCTGTTTTCAAATTATCATCCTTCTCAACTTCGATTCTCAATCGATATTTCCACATCAATCGTCTTACTTTATTGATCAGTCCTTGCGTTAAATAGTCGGCAATGGAACTGTGAACGATGACTTTGAGTGACCACTCTTTTCTTTCGGTTTTAAATCGTTTGATCCATCGTTCGATCTTGGTGAGCACCGTATTTTTGGAGCTCACTCGACCGATGCCATCACAAGTTGGACAAGGTTCGCTGAACGCATACAGCAAACTGGGACGCACGCGCTCGCGAGTCATTTCAATCAAACCAAATTCACTTAGGCGTGTGATACTGGCCTGTGCGCGGTCTTTTTTTAATTCCCGACGGAATTCGTCCTCCAGTCTCTTTTTATTTTTTAGCTCTAACATATCGATGAAATCAATTACGATGAGTCCACCGATATCGCGCAGCCGGAGTTGACGCGCAATTTCCTTTGCTGCCTCAAGGTTGATCTTTAACGTGGTTTCTTCGGGTTCGCGGCCTCTAACGTATTTGCCACTGTTTACATCAACCGCGACCAGGGCTTCTGTGTGATCAAATATGACATATCCACCGCTTGGCGTCCAGACTTTTCTGGATAAACTTTTAGAAATTTCACTTTCAATATTGAAAACATCAAAAATCGGTTTTTCACTTTTAAAATATTCAACACGATTTTTTAATGCAGGAGCGACATCATCTAAATAAGTGACGGTCTCACGATAAAGTTTTTTGGAATCAATTATTACCCGTTTCACATCACTCGTGAATAAATCACGAATGACACTCGATGCCATTGCCACATCTTTAAATATAAGGGTGGGTGGAGTCACTTTTTTTAGCTTTTGTTCTAACTTTTTCCACTTGTTTAATAAATTGTCTAAATCAGCTTTAAGGGTTATCTCATCTTTGTTTTCTGCTACGGTTCTAACGATGAGTCCAAATCCATCTGGCTTGATTTTACGAATTATCTTTTTTAATTTTCGCTTTTCTTTAACGCTATAAATTTTTTTGGATACCCCAACGATGTCTGAGTTGGGAACCAGTACCAAAAACCTCCCGGGAAATGATAATTCAGTAGAAATTCTAGCGCCTTTATTATTGATGGGTTCTTTAATGATTTGTACTAACAGCTCCTGACCTTCTTTGGGCAAAGATCTTCTTGGTCTGCTTTTTTTAGCATTTCTCGAACCATCAATTTCGATGAATGATTTGTATTCAGCTAAACGGTCTCCAATATCTGAAAAATGAAGAAAAGCATCTTGCTTTTGCCCAATATTCACAAAAGCGGCATGCATTCCCCTCACAACATTGACGACTTTTCCCAAATATATGTCCCCAACCATCCTCTCATTTTCGGGCTGTTCAACAAAAAGTTCTACTAATCGACCATTTTCTAATATCGCAATTCTCGTCTCTCCAATAGATGAATTAATAATAATTTCATTTTTCATAACTTTTTTGTCTCATGCTTTCTTTCGTAAAATCCAAAAAGGATTTTTCTATACTATAAATAAATTTTAGTTTACATATTAAGGTCGAATCGAAATTTTCAAAGAACACTTTTACAAATAAAAAGGGATATTTCTATCCCTCATCTATGCCAATCTGTTTCAAACTAAGTCTATAGTATAATCAAAAAATCAATAATTTGCAAGCAATTTTTCTTGTTTCATCTGAAAGCCACAATAGGCGACATCAAGACAAATAATTGTCATTCACCGACAAATTAAACTTGCAGCCAAGAAAATGCGCGGCTTTTTTGCAATAAAGCATGCGATTCAAAAAAATCTCAAAATATTCCATGACAGAGGAAATGCGCAAGTCAATTGTTAAAAAAAGTGTGATGGAATTCTTTTCTTTATCGACTTGCAAATAGGATTTTTGAACGGCGTAATTTACTCGGTCATGAATATCAAAATTGATCATATCCGGATTGCGCACGCGCGAGCGGTGTACGTCTGATTTATCCGCAAGTATCAACCCGGCACTGATGCTGCTGACGGGCTCATATCCGTTGTCATCATGGCTGCCAATGGCCGCCACAATGGTAGTGATTTCATCGGAGTTCATGCCCAAATCCTTGAGTAAAGTGTGCGCCAGCACCGCACCCGTGTATGCATGATTAACCCGATTAAACACGTTGCCGATATCGTGCAAATAGCCTGCAATGGCACACAACTCGGCTTCTCGTTCAATTACGCCTAATTGAATTAAAGTCTGGTAAGCTACTTTTGCCACCAACCCGCAATGGCGTGTACCGTGCTCAGTGTAACCGATAACCGCTAAGTATTCATCTGCACGTTTGATGTACGAATGAACCTGCGGATCTTTTTTTACCTGTTCTAACGTGACTCGATTCATCATTTAAACCAACAATTCCGTTTGTATTTTATATATTTAGTCAACTAAAAATGGATTGCTCAACTTTTCCTGGCCGATGGTGGTCGGCGGCCCGTGACCTGCATACACACGCGTGTTATCATCCAGAGAAAACAGTCGATTTTTTATCGCCGCAATCAATTGTTCATAATTTCCGCCTGGTAAATCTGTTCTGCCGATGGAGCCGGAAAACAACGCATCCCCCACAAACGCCACTCCTTGGGCAACATACGAAACGCTGCCCGGAGAATGTCCGGGGGTATGCAAAACCCGCAACTGTGTGTTACCAAATGTAATGTTTTCGCTTTCTTCAACAAAATGATCGACTTTAGGTATTCCCGAAACGCTCAATCCAAATGCGGCAGCTTGTGCCGGCAGATTTTCCAAAAGAAAGGCGTCCTCCCGGTGCAGGTACACCGGCACCTTGAGCTCTTCATTTACGGACAACACTTCTTTCACGTGATCCAGGTGTGCGTGGGTTAACAAAATATATTTGATGGACAACTGCATGGCCGCAATTTTCTGTAAAATTCGATGGCCTTCATCTCCGGGGTCGATGAGCACGCCATCGCCGGTTTCTTCGCAACCCACAATATAACAGTTTTCTGCAAACATGCCGACTTCTAAGCTTTCGATTATCATTGGCGCAACGAGCGTTTTTTGATGGCCATTAAGCGTTAATTAAATATTTCAGTCTCAGAACCTGTTCATAAGGAATTTTGTATTTCCCCAACACCTCCTCGCCCTTTCTCCCGCCGTGAAAATCGGAACCACCTGTTTCAACCAAATCGTACGATTTGGCCAAATCGCTATAATATTGAGTTTGCTCCAGAGTATGTTGAGGATGGATCACCTCGATACAGCCAATTCCTGATTTAATTAACATGATCAAATCGTGGTCTTTCAGCAAAAGACCGGGATGCGCAATCGAGCAAACGCCGCCGGCATTTTTTACCAGCGCAAATGCACTGTCTAAGTCTATTTTGTACTTTTTTACGTTTGCCGGTTTGCCATCACCCAAATATTTATTAAATGCATCTTGAAAAGAATGTACATACCCTTCACCCACCAGAAGTTTCGCAATGTGTGGTCGGCCAATGGTTCCCGGTCCAGCCATTCTTCGCACTGCTTCAAAAGATAATGGCATACCCAGAGTGCATAAAATTTCCACAATTTTCTTGGCCCGTTTTATTCTTTCTTCTTTAAAGAATTGCAAATATTCAACCAGCTCCGCGTGTTCGGGATCAAATCCGTAGGCTAAAATATGCAAATCATAGTGTTTATAACTCACACTCAACTCCACACCAGTCAGCACTTCGACGCCTTTGGAAGACCCATATTGTAGTGCTTCCGGTATCGCGCCAATTTCGTCGTGATCCACAATGGCGATGGCTTTTAATCCTTGAGCCAGGCTTTTATCGATCAAATCGACTGGTGAATAGTGCCCATCTGAGTGAAATGAATGTAGGTGCAGATCAGCGTATTGATGATTACTCAACATACTATTTCTATATCATATTAATACCCAAAACGACTATAATTTGGGTAAAGTAATCCCCGTTTGTGACTGATACTTGCCTTTTTTTTCAGCGTAAGAAACCAGACATTCTTCATCGCTTTCAAAAAATAAAATCTGTGCAATGCCTTCGCCTGCGTATATCTTTGCAGGCAAAGGCGTTGTATTCGAAACTTCCAGGGTCACATGACCTTCCCAGCCGGGTTCCAACGGCGTGACATTCGTAATAATGCCACAACGCGCGTAAGTGGATTTACCCACACAAATCGTCATGACCCGAGTGGGAATTTTAAAATATTCGATGGTTCTACCCAGGGCAAACGAATTCGGCGGAATGATACAAACATTCCCTTTAAAATCCACAAAAGATTTTGAGTCAAAATGTTTGGGATCGACAATGGTTGAGTTCAAGTTCGTAAAAATTTTAAACTCATCTGCAATGCGGACATCGTATCCATAAGAAGACAAGCCAAAGGAGATCACCTTTTCACGAATTTGATTCTCGACAAATGGATGAATCATCCCTTGTTCAAGAGCCATTTTTTTTATCCATTTATCGGCTTTAATCGCCATACGGTTTTCCCTCTATTAAATTTCGACTTTAATAATTTTTACTTTATTTAAATTGTAAAACAATTATTCAGGTTCTGAATAAGCGAGTTTTGAAACCAAAATGCTGATTTCATAGAGCAAGATCAAAGGACCGGCTAATAAAATTTGTGTAAAAATATCCGGAGGAGTGATGACAGCGGAAAGTATCACCATGATCACAATCCCATGGCGCCGATACTGACGCATAAAAGCTGGCGTTAAAAAGCCGACTTTGGTTAAAAAATAGGCCAGAATGGGCAGCTCAAAAATGACTCCAAAGACCAGAATCAACATGGTGATGAATTGAAGATATTCGTTTATGGAAATGGTTGCCATCAGGTCGGATGTTTCGAATCCCAGCAAAAACCTTAAACCGTACCTGACAACCACAAAATAACAAAACAAAGCACCTACCACAAAACAAAACGTGGAAAAGAAAACCACGACCGGAACATATCGTTTTTCTTTATTCATCAACCCGGGAACGACGAATTGCCAGATTTGATAAAAAATCACTGGCAACGCAAAAAATATTCCAGAGAAAACCGACAGCTTGACGTGAATCATGAATCCGCCAGTGGGGGTCAAAAAGATCAATTTCTGAACATTGGTTTTGTTTAAGGTCGCCATGGCGTCGTTGTAGGGATCGATTAAGATGCCTAAGATTTTATCGGAGAAAAAATAAACACCGATGGCAAAAACGATTATCGCTACGATGGATTTAATCAGGCGCCATCTCAATTCTTCTAAATGCTCCAAAAAAGGCATTTCTTTACTGCGGCCACTGATTTCTTTTTTTGTTTTTTCGCTCACTTAAAGTTATCTTCAATTTGGTTCACGCAAAAGAGCAGATAGCGCTCAACTTGATATTTCATTGCAGCCAACACTATCTGCTCACTTTCGCTCAAGAAATTTTCTGGTTATTTAACTTTGGATTTACTATTCTTCAATCCTTGCAACTCATTTAAAAATTCATCTTTATCTTGAAAATTCCGATATACGGAAGCAAACCGCACATAAGCCACTTCGTCAATATCGCGAAGATAATCGATTACAAGGGCGCCGATCTCACGGGAAGGCACTTCTTCATGGAACTTATCCCGGAGCAGTCCCCCAATTTTGTTAACCAAATCATCGATAGTAGTGGTAGAAATCGGACGCTTTTTACAAGCAATTTGCAAGCTATGTTTGAGCTTTTCCTGATCAAAGGGCTCTCTGCGGCCATCGACTTTAAACACCATAAGCGGCGACTCTTCAACATATTCTTTGGTGGTAAACCGGCGTTCACAAGCGAGACACTCTCGTCGTCGACGAACGATTTTTCCATCGTTGCTGGAACGAGAATCGATAACTTTGCTGTCTTCAAATTGGCAGTAGGGACAACGCATGCATTAACTTTGTCTTAGTTGTTCATAGAGGGGATAGCGTTTGCATATATCGGCAACCTGTGCTTTGACCATTTTTAAGGTTGCATCATTATGAATATCGGAAAGCACTTTGTCGATCAAAAAGGCGATTTCCTCCATTTCACTTTCTTTCATCCCCCGCGTAGTCAGAGCCGGCGTGCCAATGCGAATACCGCTGGTGATAAACGGGCTTTTATCATCGAATGGTACCATGTTTTTGTTCACGGTGATGCCCGCGCTTTCCAGTACATTTTCGGCCTGTTTGCCCGTCACGTCCTTATTTCGCAAATCGACTAACATCAAATGGGTATCCGTGCCATTTGACACGATATCATAGCCCAGATCGATCAATTTGTTTGCAAAGGCCTGTGCGTTTTTAATTACCTGGCGTGAATAATCTTTAAATCCGCTCTCCAGCGCTTCTTTGAAAGCCACAGCTTTGGCAGCAATGACGTGCATGAGCGGTCCGCCCTGAAAGCCGGGAAACACGTTTGAATCCACGATTTCAGACCAAAGCTTGGTTCGGCCTTTGGGCGTTTTCAGGCCCAAATCGTTTTCCCCATCTTTTCCGACTAATATCATCCCGCCGCGCGGACCTCTGAGAGTTTTGTGCGTGGTAGTAGTAACGATATGACAGTATGGCAACGGGCTGGGAATGAGACCGGTGGCAATTAAACCCGCAGGATGCGCAATATCGGCAATCAGGTAAGCCTTCACCTCATCTGCAATCGCTCGGAATCCTTCATAATCGATCTTTCTGGAATAAGCGCTGGCGCCCACGATAATCAATTTTGGATTTTCTCTTTTTGCAATCTCAGCAACCTCATCCATATCGATGTATCCGGTGTCGGGATGGACTCCATAAAAAACAACCCTAAAAATGCGTCCGGAAAAATTCACCGGGCTGCCGTGGGTTAGGTGACCGCCATGAGCGAGATTCATTCCTAATATGGTTTCCCCAGGCTGTAAAACGGAGAAATACGTTGCGATGTTGGCTTGCGAGCCAGAATGGGGTTGAACGTTTGCATGCTCGGCTTTGAATAATTTCTTCGCGCGCTCCCGAGCCAATTCTTCTGCTACATCTACATATTCACATCCCCCGTAATATCTCTTAGCCGGATAGCCTTCCGCGTATTTGTTAGTCATAACCTGTCCCATGGCCTCAAGAACAGCCAGACTAACAAAATTTTCAGAAGCAATGAGCTCTAACTTATCATTTTGGCGATTGATTTCATCGACAATGGCTCTATATAGTTGCGGATCCGTCTGTTTTAAATGTTCCAAAGTAAGGCCTTCAAATATTCAAAGATAGACTTTTATTTGATCCAGCTATAACAATCACCCCGGGGTTTCTTTTGATCCTTGTGCATAAATTTATCTTCTGTGGTAGGCAGCACACCCTGCAGATAATTTATATGCCGCTCTGCTTCATTTCTAAATTCAAGATCTTGCAAGGCGCGTTTATATTGTTGATATGCAATTTCATACACAAGCTTATCGTTAAAATCCAGCTTTCCACCTTTGCGATTTAAGCATCGTTCTGCCGCAGCCTCATAAACTTCACCTAAAGCAATCCAGCCTAAACCGTACACATTGTCGATGGCCAATGCGCGTTTAGCATAGGTTCGCGCGGTGGTGAATCTTCCCAATTCTTTGTAGCAGCGGCTGATCTCGGTCATGACTTTTTTGTTGTTGTTTTGAATTTCAAGAATTTTTTTAAATTCCGCGATGGCTTCGGTATTTTTTTCCAGGCGCTGGTAAGCCACACCGATATATTCCAATGCAGAAACGTCATTAGGAGATAAAATTAAAAACTCTTTAAACCTTTCGATGGAAACTTCATAATTCCCAGTGTCGAAATACAATTTACCTAAATCAAAGCGCACTTGTGAATTTTCCGGATCTCTTTGTCTGACGATTTCTTTCTCTTCAATCACCGCTTCAATATCGCCGGTGGAGGCTATCAACGCAGTCTTGTTCTTTTGTGCTTCTAAATCATCGGGATTAATGGCCAATAATTTATCGTACGCAGCGATGGCATCCTCAATACGGTCAGCGCGAACATACAATGTCGCCAGGCGCCGCCAATCATCCACCGATTCACTTTCAAGGCTCACCACGGTTTCGTATTCGGATATGGCACTTTCGATCTGTTCGGTTTGCTCTGAGATATAACCCACCATGCGATGTAAGTGGGCATCTTCGGGATATTTTTTAATTCCCAATTCGAACACGATTTTTGCGGTGTCCGGTTTTTCAAGCTTAAAATAACTATCACCCAGATAGCGATATATTTTCGGAAATTTACGGATGGTGTCCAGTTCGGTCACTTTCCAAAAATATTTAGCTGCATCCGCATACTGTTTGTTTTTATAATTCTCGTAGCCGAAACTCCAAAATTTGTTCAGCTCCATGATGTAGGCCCTCTTCTGAGCGGCCGGATCGACTTGCTCATTTTTGTCGTTTTTACCTTTTTTCTTCCTCTTTTGAGCATAAATATCTCCCCCCATCAAGTTGAGCAGGAAAATACATACTAAAAAGAACAATCCGATTTTGATAAATGGAAATCGGGACAGTTTAATTAAATTTTCTTGGCTCACTTTAAAACCTCCCTATTCATTCAACAACCTATGTTGAATGAATTAATGAATTTGAATGAAATTTTAATTAAAGTGTGTTGGGGAAATGTTAAATTTGTCATCATTAATTTCGAAACGTAATCATAGTAATATTTTGATAAAAAAGCAAGGAAATTGTTACAATAATTTATCGATTGCCGCCGCGGTAAAACCACCTTTCTCCCACGGATACGCTACCCGTAATTCGAATGATAGACTCTTTAAACGTGTTCCGTGAAAGCGAACCTCGTCTACCCGCCTCCAGCGCCAGGTCAATTCTAGCAGCAGACCATTTAATGGGCAAACCCAGCCCGATTGAACCGAAAATTTCAGTTACCTTTTCGCCGGAAGCTTCCTCCAGACCTAAATCATGGTAATAAAAACCAAGACGATAAGCTACTTTCGTAAAATAGGAATCATTTATTGAACCGTTCGGGAAAAACTCTAAACCGACGCCGATTCTCTGGCTGTCGTTCACGTAATCGATGTCTTTTGTGTCGCTCCATTTTTGAGTATAATAATCGATCCCGAACATAAGCTTTTTTTGAATGGTCAGCGCGGTGCCGAATCCAAAAGCGATGGGGACTTCGAAATCTGTCTTCGGAAAATCTGAAAATTCGGCCAGCCGTTCTAAGGTGATCGTTTTTTTTGCATCCAGGGTGACCGCCGGTGAGAAGACCGCTCCCACACTCCAATTCGGTAGCACTTTTACGATTGCCCCCAAACGCACACTACCAGCCGTAAAACTTTGTCCTACTTCATCTCGACTATTTCTGAATTCAATGGTATCGAAATTAACCTGCCATTTATTTCGCAGTGTGCCAAAATAAAATAGCCCAGTCACCCCCAAATAGAGGCGGCTAAAAGGTCTGATCGACAGACTCAAGGTAGCGGTATTGACGCCGCCATCGCCGCTGATAATCTGGGTGAATTGTTTCTCGCTGATACTATCTTGTTTTATAAAAGTATATTCAATGGCACTGTAAGGATTAACACCTATCGATAACACCATGACATTTCTTTTGAATGGAATGAGAAATTGCAGACCCGCGACATTGGTGTCGGTGATAAAAGCATCTTGAGTTGAATTTTTCAAATCTGTGGCTTCGTGAATCATATTACCAGATATGGTGGTCAGGGAGATGGCAGAAAGCGAAGCCGGATTTAAATAATTCACCATATAGGGATCGGCCACAGCCAGACCGATGCCACCCATTCCCACACTGCGGCCGCTCACAAAATATCGCACCAACCCCACTCCTTTCGAAGAATAAAATGAACCACCCAACAGGTAGTTTGTATTGAGACAGGCGAATAAAATAATCAATATTTTAAGAGAAATATTCTTTTTCAACATAAATACAGTCCTTTAATTTTGATACGGAATGGAAGGCGCCACAGTAAAATCGACCACTATTTTCGGGGCTTTTTCAGGATCCATGGCTGTGGAAAAGAATGCCACGCGGGAAATATCCCGGCCCGGGGTGCCTGCGCGGATGATAAATCCATAATTATCTTCTGTTTGATTTACCCAGCTTTGAATTAATCCGCCAATAGGGATGGATATCTGTGTAGCATTTTTACCAACCGAACTGACAATTGCGGAAACGCCCGATTCGATACTCAACGAGTCCAGAGATTCGAATGGTTTGGCTAATCGGTTGATTATCAAGGTAAATCCTTCATCTGTAATCACATTGTTTTGGTTAAAAACGTTCATTTCCAGAGTAGCCCGGCTCACCGTTGATTCTCGTGGTATTTGGGAAAAGTCAAATTTTAAAATGGCCTGGCGGGAATAAATGTTGTCCACATACAACGGTCCGTCCGGTAAAATTTCGTCATTTTTAGCGAGAAAAGCGTCCTCAGTAGCATTGATCTGAAGCGTGTCGCTTCGGCCATTGCGCACGACTCCGATTTCCAATATTGGGAAGTGGCTTACATTTTCCTTGGAAAAGAACTCTTTGATGAAATCACTGTTTTCATGATCAATCAAAAAACCATCATTTTCAACACCGGAAGTACTATCCGCCCAGCTCTCAACTATCTCTACGGCCTCGGAAGTTAATTCAATTCGTACCTTTTCAAAGGTTACGGAGTCGCCGTTGAAAAACTCCCGATCTACAGATAACATTTCGGCGGTGCCAAGATTGGTCAAATCATAGGCATCTTGAAAATTCTCGACAGTGACCTTATTTTCTTCCCAGGCAGTGGTGATTTGATGTACACTGGCAGTAAAGGAGCGCTTGGTATCTTTGCGTCCCAACAACGCATTCGTTTTTAAAATAATTGCGGCATGCGTCACATCCTCGATGCTATCAGGTAAATTGTCGAATTTCAATAATATCTGTGTCGAAAAGTTGTCGCTTTCGCCGAGCAACAAAAAGGGACTGGAACCAGTAGGATTCAGGGTATCATTAATGGCTTCTTCCAGAGATAAAGTGGTGATACTCGTACTATCGATGATACCGATTTCATCGGAATTAGCTAAATCCAATCCCTGGATAGGCATGTCGTTGCTGCAGGCTAAATATGAGATCATCATCGTCATTATCGATGCAATCAAAGAAAATTTAATATACTTCCATTCACGCATAAAGATTACGTTCCTCGTTTTCTTGATAAGCATTTTTTAATTAAGCAGGGTGTTAATTTAATTCTCCCAAACCACGACACCTGATTTGATAACGGTGCTGACTAAGTTCACCCCAAAATGGTATGGTAGATGTTTGTGATTGGGACAATTCCATATCACCACATCGGCTTTCTTTCCTACTTCCAGAGTACCCAACAAGTTCCCTCTATTTACCGCTAAAGCTGCGTGATAAGTGGCCGCGGTCAGCGCTTCGTGCGGTCGCAAACCTAACTTCAGGCAGCTCAAAGTTAACATGAAAGGCATTGACTCGGACATGCAGGATCCGGGATTAAAATCCGTGGCTACTGCAACCGGCAAACCCGCATTTAACATCTCTCGGGCAGGCGCATAGCGGTCTTTGCCAATAAAAAAGACCGCTCCAGGCAACAGGACTGGTACGACCCGGTGTGTTTTCATTTGATGCCAGTCTTCCTCAGTGGAATATTCTAAATGATCCGCAGAAACAGCTTCCAACTCGGCAGCCAGCGCAGTCCCTCCTGTGCGCGTTAATTGATCCGCATGAATTTTCAAATCCAAGCCCGCGTTTTTAGCGGCTTGTAAAATCTGGCGTGACTCATTTACGTTAAACACGCTGGATTCACAAAAAACATCACAGAATTCGGCTAAGTTACTTTTTACTACCTCCGGGATCATTTGTTGAATAACCAAATCGATATATTCAGACTTATTTGAACGATATTCATCCGGTATCTCATGAGCACCAAGAAATGTTGGGACAATATCCAGTACATGTGCATCCTTTAGCTCATGTATCACATCAAGTATTTTCAACTCCTCTTTCAGGGTGAGTCCGTAGCCACTTTTCGCCTCAATGGTGGTGGTTCCAAGTGACAAAAAACGATGGAGGCGGAGAATGGCCTCATCAAACAACTGCTGCCTTGAAGCTGCACGCACTTTGCGCACACTGGAACGAATGCCACCGCCCGCCCTGGCGATTTCTTCATAACTTTTACCTGCGATGCGCATTTCAAATTCGTGCTCCCGAGTGCCGTGAAACACCGGATGAGTGTGACAATCTACAAAGCCAGGCGTAATTGTTTGCCCGGTTGCGTCAATCACTGCAGCCTGGGGCGACAACTTTAGTTGTTTTTCGATCTCGCTGGTGTGGCCAACTGCCACAATTTTTCCCTCTAAAGCGGCTAATGCCCCGTTTTCAATTTGAAAAAATTCCCCTGGGGCAAAGTGCGGATTTTGCACAGCCGTGGCTAACTCAGAAGCGTTTTTAATCAACAAGTCTGCTGTGATGGGTGAATCTTGCGACTCAGTCATTTTGTAACATGGGAATTTTAATGTTTTTTTTGCGCGCTGTCTTGATGGCTTGCCCATAACCAGCATCTGCGTGTCGGGCCACACCGATTCCGGGATCGTTTGTCAGCACTCGCTGCAAGCGTTCGGCTGCCTCTTTCGTACCGTCCGCAACAATAACCTGTCCCGCATGAATGGAGTTGCCGATACCCACACCGCCGCCATGATGTACCGAAACCCAAGTAGCGCCGGAAGAGGCATTCAGTAGTGCATTTAAGATGGGCCAATCTGCCACGGCATCCGAGCCATCACGCATGCCTTCGGTTTCGCGATTAGGAGAGGCCACCGAACCGGTATCCAGGTGATCGCGGCCGATGACTATGGGCGCTTTGATTTCGCCATTTGCTACCAAATCGTTGATGGCTAAACCGAATTTAGCCCGATCGCCGTAGCCTAACCAGCAGATTCTGGATGGCAATCCTTGAAACGGAATTTTTTCCCTGGCCAGTTTGATCCAGCGTGAAAGCGCCTGATCCTCCGGAAACAATTTTAAGACCGTTTCGTCGGTTTTGTAAATATCTTCTTCAAGCCCTGACAGGGCTGCCCAGCGGAAGGGTCCTTTACCCTCACAAAACAGCGGTCGAATATACTCTGGCACAAACCCGGGGAAATCAAACGCATTTTTTAATCCCGCTTTAAAAGCCTGACCGCGAATATTGTTGCCATAATCAAAGGTCACGGCGCCCCTGGCCTGCAAGTCCAACATGGCCTGTACGTGCTTCGCCATGGACTCATAACTTCGACGAATGTACTCATCCGGATTCGAGCTTCTTAATGTCAGGGCTGCCTGATAAGACATACCCGCCGGCACATAACCATGCAGCTCATCGTGTGCAGAGGTCTGATCGGACAAGACATCCGGCACAACATCCCTCTTTACCAATTCTGGCAAGACTTCTGCACAATTGCCCAGTAGCGCCACAGAAAGGGGTTGTTTTTTTTCTCTGGCATCCAGCACCCACGCGAGGGCCTCGTCCAACGATTCGGTCATTTTTTCACAGTAACCCGCTTGAATTCGGCGTTCAATTCGATGTTTATCCACTTCGATTCCCAGAAATGCCGCGCCATTCATGGTGGCCGCCAAAGGCTGGGCTCCCCCCATTCCGCCTAAACCGCCAGATACGAGCAGTTTGCCATACAGATGGCCCCCAAAATGCTTTTTAGCGGCAGCAGCAAAAGTTTCGTATGTACCCTGCAAAATGCCCTGGGTGCCGATGTAAATCCAGCTTCCAGCGGTCATCTGACCGTACATGATCAGTCCGCGGTCTTCTAAATCCCTGAAGTATTCAGAGGTTGCCCACGCTGGCACAAGAAGCGCGTTGGCGATGAGCACTCGAGGCGCATACGTGTGCGTTTTAAAAACCCCCACTGGTTTGCCAGATTGCACCAGCAAAGTTTCATTGTTTTCAAGGGCTTTGAGTGCAGCAATTATGGCATGGTAACAATCCCAATTTCGGGCGGCTTTGCCGGTTCCGCCATAAATTATCAATTGTTCGGGCGCTTCCGCCACCGCCGGATCTAAATTGTTCATCAACATACGCATGGCCGCTTCCTGCCCCCAGCCTTTGCATTGCAACGATAAACTTCTTGGAGCCGTTACAGGTTGATATTCATTCATTCGTCATCTCACTAAATACATGATTTTCGCATGGCAGCAATTTTTGAGGTTTAAACAAAAAAAGCCGACTGCTTAATTTTACAATCGGCTTAAAAATATATTCGATTTTAAACTCCATTTAGTCATGATCGCTTATTCAGCATCTTTTTCTGCTTTTTCTTCCTTCTGCTTTTTCTTTTTTGCCTTAGCCTCATCAAGGGCTTTTTGCTTTTCCACCTGAACGCCTTCGTAGCCAACTAACTCTAAGATGGCTAATTCGGCCCCATCGCCGCGACGTCTGCCGATCTTGATGACTCTTGAATAACCGCCGTTTCGATCTTTATAAATTGGCGCAATTTCTTCGAACAAATTCTGTACAATATTTTTGTCGTGGATGATTTTTAACACCTGTCGTCTATCGGCCACCGTGCCGCTCTTTGCGAAAGTAATGAGTCTGTCCACAGTTCTTTTCGCAGCTTTGGCTTTAACCAGGGAAGTGCGAATGTGTTTGTGCTCAAACAAAGATGTCGCAATATTGGAGAGTAAAGCCTTTCTATGGCTTGCTGTGCGACTCAATTTTTTTATGTCTTTTCTATGGCGCATGTTTTCGATCCTTTTCCTATTCCGTGTCGCCCTTTAAATATTTGGCGGTATTCATTCCAAAACTGAGACCTTTTTCTTCTAATATTTTAGTCAATTCCTGTAAAGATTTTCGACCGAAATTTCTGAACTTCAGCATTTCTTGTTCATCTCGTTTAACCAAATCACCGATATATTTGATATTAGCCGCCATCAAACAATTATAAGAACGAACCGACAATTCAAGTTCATCCACGGGCATTTTCAAGAGTTTTCGAATATGCAGCACCTCTTCGTCCACTTCGACGGATTCTTCTTCTTCCGGTTCGATATCGAAATTAATGAACAATTGAATGTGATCTTTCAGAATCTTCGCGGCATAAGTTAAGGCATCGTCGGGGGTGACACTGCCATCGGTTTCCACATCCAGAATGAGCTTTTCATAATCCGTTCTGTGTCCCAGGCGTGTGTTTTCGACTTGATACGAAACATTTTTAATCGGTGTGTAAATCGCATCGATGGGGATGGAACCAATGGGTTGATCGGGCTGTTTACTATCTTCCGCCGGCACGTACCCGTGGCCCCTGCCGATTCGTATTTCCATATCAAACTCAGCAGAATCGTTCAAAGTGGCAATGTGCCTTTCGGGATTGAGTATTTCGAATTCGGTTGTTCCATTCTGAATGTCTCCAGCCTTGAATTTACCCGGTCCCTTTAAATGAATGGTTACTTTGTCCGGGCGCTTAGTAATCAATTTGAATCTAACTTCTTTTAAATTCAGGATTATTTCCGCTAAATCTTCCACGACTCCGGGAATGTTAGACAACTCGTGCAGTACGTTATCCACACGAATCATGGTAATCGCGGCGCCCGGTAAGGAAGAAAGAAGCACTCTTCTCAGAGCATTGCCTATGGTCACCCCAAATCCTCGTTCAAGAGGTTGGACGATGAATTTACCGTGGTTGTTTGTGTAAGTGGCTTCATCTAATTCGATGCTTTCTGGCATTTGCAAATTAGGCCAATTCATATACTTTATTTCTCCGTTTTAACTACTTGGGTTATTTAGAATATAATTCAACTATTAACGATTCATTGGCATCTAACGGAATGTCAGCACGTGAGGGAATATTCAGCAGTGAGCCTTTCATGCTGGCTTTGTCCAGCTCGAGCCAGGGCAACAGTCGACCTTCCCGCATTCGTCGCATCGATGCATGAATCATCTCAAACTTTTTACTTTTTTCCTTAACTTGAACAACATCCCCGGCATTTAAAATATAAGACGGAATGTTGACGGTTCTGTCATTGACTAAAAAATGTCGATGCAAAATAAGCTGTCGTGCACTTTTTCGGGAAGGTGCAAAGCCCAGTCGATAAACCACATTGTCCAGGCGTCTTTCCAAAAGCTGCAGCAAAATTTCGCTGGTAATCCCTTTCTGACGCTCGGCTTTTGCAAAAAAGATTCGGAACTGTTTTTCTAACAGACCGTAAATTCGACGTACTTTTTGTTTTTCACGCAGCTGAATCCCATATTCAGATTGCTTAAAACGTCTTCGCGTACCGTGTTGTCCGGGTGGATAATTCTTTTTATCAATCGGACATTTCGGCGAGGTACATTTTGAGCCTTTTAGAAAAAGCTTCTGCTCTTCTCTTCGACACAATTTGCATACTGGCCCTACATATCTTGCCATTTAGTTATTGAACCTCCAATATTTGATTTGACTAAACTCGTCGTCGCTTTGGTGGCCGACACCCGTTATGCGGTATCGGCGTAACATCTTTAATTGCAGTAATTTCCAGACCAGCAGCTTGCAAAGCTCTCACTGCAGATTCTCTGCCGGCGCCTGGCCCTTTAATTAAAACTTCCACTTTTTGCAGACCCAATTCCATGGCCGCTTTGGCGGCGGATTCTGCTGACAACTGTGCGGCAAACGGCGTACTCTTGCGAGAACCTTTGAAACCAATTTTACCCGCTGCTGCCCAAGATATCACATTGCCATACTGATCGGTCAAGGTCACGATAGTATTATTAAAGGTGGCTTTGATATGAGCAACGCCATTCGCTTCGACTTTTTCTTTTTTTCGTGCTTTTTGTTTTCTGGGAGGTGGCATTATTTTTTATCCTGATTAATCTTTATTGCAATTTAACTATTAATTTCTCTATTACTTACGTCCACCAACAACCGTTCTTCGACCCCTTCTCGTGCGTGCGTTCGTATGCGTGCGCTGCCCCCTCACCGGCAAGCCTCTTCTGTGGCGCAAACCCCGATAGCAGCCGATATCCATAAGTCGCTTGACATTCATGGTTACTTCCGTCCGCAAGGCTCCCTCAACTTTATAATCTTTGGTGACGATGTTTCTAATTTTTGTCACATCTTCACTGGATAAATCTTTAACACGGATGTCCGGATTGACCCCGCTTTGTTCCAGTATTTTCCTTGAGCTGGAAAGACCTATGCCGTAAATGTAAGTCAGTCCAATTTCAATTCTTTTGTCTTTTGGTAAATCGACACCAGCTATTCTAGCCAAAATGTTCCTCCATTACTTTTATCCATCTATTCGGTCTGCTTTTATGCTTAACCCTGGCGCTGTTTATGTCGCGGGTTTTTGCAGATCACATAAAGCCGACCTTTCCTTCTTATAATTTTACAATTATCGCAAATTTTTTTTAGAGATGATCGAACTTTCATTACCAATCCTTATTTATATCTGTAAACGATTCTTCCGCGGCTCAAATCATACGGCGAAAGCTCTATGCTGACTTTGTCACCTGGCAGTATTTTGATAAAGTGCATTCTCATTTTACCTGAAATATGTGCCAACACCTTGTGACCATTTTCCAACTCCACCCTGAAAGTTGCGTTTGGCAGTGTTTCCACAATCGTGCCGTCTACTTTAATGGGGGCTTCTTTGGCCATAATTGTCTAATTGCTCAAAGTTAGTATTTCTGGTTCAGAGTCCGTAACAACGATGGTATGCTCAAAATGCGCTGCCGGCGAGCTGTCCTCTGTCACTACGGTCCATTTATCTGATTTAGTTTGAACTTCATACCTTCCAGAACAAACCATGGGTTCAATTGCCAGAACCATCCCCCGACGCAGGCGGGGGCCTGAGTTCGGCAGGCCGTAATTTGGAATTTGCGGATCTTCGTGTAATTTTCGACCCACTCCATGTCCCACCAGATCTCTGACTACAGAAAAATTGGCGCTTTCAACCACCGTTTGAATTCGGTGTGAAATATTCGACAACCTGCCGCCCACTTTCGCCTGGTTGAGTCCTTCATACAAAGCATGCAAGGTGACGTCCATTAAACGCCTCTTGGTGCTCGAAACCTGCCCGACGGCATACGTTTTAGCGCTGTCGCCGAAAAAACCTTCGAATTCAACTCCAATGTCGATGCTGACAATTTCACCTTCATTTAATGGTCTTTTACTCGGAATTCCATGGACCACTTCGTCTTCAATGGAAATGCACGAGCTGGCAGGAAAACCGTTGTAGCCCTTGAAGGCCGGTTTCGCTGCTTTTGATCGAATAAAATTCTCAATTTCTTTATCGATTTCAATTGTTTCGATTCCAGGTCTAATGAGTTTATCCACTAATTTGAAGGTCTCCACAACAATTTGACAACTGGCGCGAATCAAGTCAATTTCTTTTTTACCATAAATATGAATCATTCAACTATTAAACGCCTTCTAAAAATCCAAATCAAAATGTTGTCAAATTAAAATCGTTTTCGACCTCTTATTTTCCCACTCCCTTTCATGAATCCATCATAATGCCGCATAAGCAGGTGTGACTCCAATTGCTGAAGAGTATCGAGCGCGACACCCACGATAATCAGCAATGAAGTCCCGCCATAAAAAGATGCAAAATTAAATGAGACATTCATAAATTTGGTTATAATGTAGGGAAAGATGGCAATTATCGCCAGCGCGAAAGAGCCCGGTAAAGTAATTCTTGTTAAAATGTTGTCAATAAATTCTGCCGTTCTTTTCCCGGGTCGCACACCTGGAATAAATCCGCCGTATTTTTTCATATTGTCCGCCACATCCACGGGATTAAACGCGATGGCGGTGTAGAAATAAGTGAAAAAGACGATCAGCAGCCCGTAAAAAATCCAGTACACCACCGATTGAAAATCAAAATATCGGGCAATGGTATTCATGAACTCGCTGTTGGGGAAAAACGTCAAAACCGTTTGCGGTACAAACATGATCGACTGGGCAAAAATAATCGGCATGACTCCCGCGGTGTTGACACGGAGCGGAATATGCGTACTTTGGCCGCCGTAAACTTTTCGCCCCACCACTCGTTTGGCATATTGCACCGGTATTTTACGCGTTCCTTGCGTCATGGCCACCACCGCTGCAATGGTCAATAACATTAACCCGATTAAAAAGACTTCCGCTATTAGCATGCGGTTGCCCATTTGATATTGCTGAATTTCATCGATTATGGCGTTGGGTAAGGTAGCGATAATGCCGATGAAAATAATCAGCGAAATGCCATTACCGATGCCTCTTTCGTCAATCTGTTCACCGAGCCACATGATCAGCACCGTACCCGCAGCCAGGGTAACCATGGTCAGCATTCTAAATCCCCACCCCGGATCCGGTACCACGGCCAGATTGGCGTTGGTTCTTATGCTCTCTAAAAACACACTGACGCCATAAGCCTGCATGGTGGCGATTAACACGGTCCCGTATCGTGTGTATTGCGTAATCTTCTTGCGGCCCTCTTCACCCTCTTTTTGCAGTTTCTGAAAATAGGGTACCACGGCGCCCAGCAACTGGATGATGATGGAAGCGGAGATATATGGCATAATCCCTAGAGCAAATAACGTAGCTCGTCGAAACGCACCACCTGCAAATAAATCATACAGGCTCAACAAACCGCGACCACCACTGGCTTCATCAAAAAACGCAAGCAATGCTTCGCTGTTGATTCCCGGAATGGGGATGTGGCCGCCAATTCGGTAAACGACAAGAATCAACAGTGTAAAAATTATCCGTTGCTTTAATTCTGGAATTTTAAATATACTTTGAAATCCCTTAATCATATCGTGGTTACCTTCCCACCTGCTTTTTCGATTTTCTCTTTTGCTGAGGCGCTAAAAGCATGGGCGGATATGCTCAAAGCTTTGTTCAATTCGCCTTCACCTAAAATTTTTACTGAAATATGCTTTTTGCTGATCAATCCGGTTTCAAACAAAACCTGCGGATTGATCTCTTTGGTTTTACTCAACTTGGCTAAATCTTTGATGTTGACAATTTGAAATTGTTTCTTAAAAATATTGGTAAAGCCTCTTTTCGGGAGACGCCTCTGCAAGGGCATTTGTCCACCTTCAAACCAAGCTCGCTTTTTTGAACCAGAACGGGATCTTTGACCTTTATGTCCCCGTCCAGACGTTCCACCATGTCCGGAACCTTGCCCTCTTCCAATTTTTTTCCGTTTTTTTCTCGAACCAGGAGCATATTTTAATGAACCTAAATCCATCTAATCCTCACTTTTCAGCTATTTTTCTTCAACTTTTACAAGATGGCTGACTTTGTTGAGCATGCCGCGTATCTGCGGAGAGTCCGTATGCAAAACCGAATGATTCAACCTGCGCAAACCTAACGCTTTTACCGTTCTTTTTTGTTTGAAATGACGTCCAATAACACTTCTCAACAGGGTAATTTGTAATTTTTTCTTTTTTGCCATTATTCTATATTAATTTTAAAATCTTAACTCGTGGTTTTATTAAAAACCTCTTGAATTGTGATGCCGCGTCTTCTGGCCACCACTGCCACATCCATCAAACTTGTCAATGCATTTATGGTCGCTTTTACGACGTTGTGGGGATTGGCCGAGCCAATGGATTTCGTCAGAATATCCTGAATTCCTACCGACTCAACGATGGCACGAACAGCTCCTCCCGCGATGACACCCGTTCCCGCAGAAGCCGGTTTTAGAAACACCTTGCCAGCGCCATATTTGCCATTGATGGCATGGGGAATGGTACCGTTCACAAGTGGGATGCGCACCAACGATTTTTTCGCATTTTCCGAGCCTTTGGAAATGGCGTTGGTCACTTCGTTGGCTTTGCCCAGGCCCACGCCTACGTGTCCGTTGCCGTCGCCAACCACCACGATGGCATTAAAACTGAACCGGCGGCCGCCTTTCACTACTTTGGCCACCCGGTTGATATGAATCACCCGTTCTTTTAAATCTAATTCTCCTGGACTAATTTTTAGAACTTTTGCCATTCAGTCTCCAGTAAATTCAGTTAATTTTTTATATTAAAAAGTCAGGCCGTGTTCACGTGCACCGTCAGCAACGGCTTTTACGCGACCGTGAAATAAATATCCGCCGCGATCAAACACGACTTGCTTGATTTTCATTTTGGTGGCTTTTTCAGCAATCCCTTTTCCCACTAACTTAGCTGCTTCGATCTTGCTGTTTACGCTTGTCAAATCCTTTTGTAAGTCAGGAGAAAGTGTTGAAAATGCGGTAATGGTTTTGTGCTCAACATCATTTACTAGTTGTGCATAGATATTTTTTGCGCTGCGATACACCACCAATCGCGGCCGTTCTGCCGTCCCAAACACCTTTTTGCGAATGTGTTTTTTTATGCGCGACCTTTTTGCTTTTTTAATTTTGTTTTTATCTGCCATTTCTTATTCCTGAATTAAAACAGTTAAGCTGCGGCCTTACCGGCTTTTCTGCGAATGTATTCATCGACGTATTTGATGCCCTTACCTTTGTACGGCTCGGGGGGTCTGAATGAACGAATTTTCGCAGCGACTTTTCCAACCAGCTCCTTATCAATTCCACCGATGGTGATGTTCGTGTTGCCATCCACAACAATAGAAATCCCTTCTGGCGGAGAAAATACAATGGGGTGCGAATACCCTAACTGCAAAACCAATTTGTTATTTTTCATTTCACTGCGATAACCAACCCCCACGATTTCTAACTTTTTCTCAAATCCCGTGCTCACGCCCTGCACCATATTGGTCAGCAGAGAACGATACAAACCATGCAACGATTTGAACTGTTTGCTGTCATTCGGGCGCGCGACGATAAGTTGATTATCCTCCACCTTCATTTTGATATCCGGATGAATTTCTCTGGAAAGACTGCCTTTGGGTCCCTGGATTTTCACCCGATGCTTTTTAATTTTTATTTCGACTCCCTGGGGAATGTCAATGGGCTTTTTCCCAACTCGTGACACGGTAAACTCCTAATTAATTGAAATTACCAAATATAACACAGCACTTCACCGCCAACTCGTAACTTTCGGGCGTCTCTATCCGAAACCACCCCTTTGGGTGTGGATAAAATCGCAATGCCCAAATTATCATACACCCGCGGTATGTTGTGAATGTCAACATACTTTCGCAGTCCGGGGGTGCTGATTCGCTTTAGACCGTTGATCACACTTTCACCGTTTTCGTCATACTTCAAATAAATCCGGATCAATCCGTTTTTTTTATCATCGATTAGAAGATAATTTTTAATATAACCATATTCGCTGAGAATTTTGGTAATTCTCTTTTTCAAATTTGAAGCAGGAATATCTACTTTGTTATGCCCCGCTCTGGTAGCATTTCTTATTCGCGTTAAATAATCCGCAATGGTATCTGTCATGCTCATAATTAAATAATCCTGTTTTTTTACCAGCTGGCTTTGGTTACACCTGGAATTTTGCCTTCCAGGGCCAATGTTCGGAAACAAATTCTACATAATCCAAATTTCCGAAGATAGGCTCTCGGACGACCGCATTTCGAACATCTATTGTATTTTCGTACTCTAAATTTTGGAGTTCTTTTTTGCTTTGCAATCAATGACTTTTTAGCCAAATCATACCTCGTTGTTTAGGGTGAAATTATCCTTTTTTTCGAAATGGCATTCCAAACGCGAGCAACAGCTCAAATGCTTCTTCATCCGACCTGGCAGTGGTTACAAGGGTAATGTCCATTCCGCGAATGCGATCTATTTTATCATAATCAATTTCTGGAAAAATGATTTGTTCTTTGACACCCAGTGAATAATTACCGCGACCGTCAAAAGAACGGTCGGAAAGTCCTCGAAAATCCCGAATCCTCGGTATGCCAATGCTGATCAAACGATCTAAAAATTCGTACATTTTCCATCGGCGCAACACGACCTTACAACCTATTTTATTGCCTTCCCGCAGTTTAAAATTCGATATAGATTTCTTGGCGGTGGTCACAATGGGCTTTTGTCCAGTAACGATGGAAAGATCTTCCATGGATTTTTCCAAGAGTTTAGAATCCTGAAGAACTTCGCCAACCCCCATA
This sequence comes from bacterium, assembly GCA_046757025.1. Lineage (GTDB taxonomy): Bacteria > Zhuqueibacterota > Zhuqueibacteria > Oceanimicrobiales > Oceanimicrobiaceae > JBHHXN01. The sequence goes on along the minus strand of JBHHXN010000022.1, from coordinate 21,742 downwards.
TTCACCACGATTTTTTCCAGCCTGGGTACCTGCATGACGTTTTTGTAGCCAAACTTTTTCATCAGCGCAGGAATGATATTTTTTTTGTAACCCGTTAGAAGTCTTGGTACGTATTCTGGCATTGGTATTTATGAATTCCCGTGTTTAGTTGTTATTATGAAGAAACTTGAATCATCTCTCCACATTTTTTACATATTTTAGTTTTATTTCGTGAATGTTTACCTTGTTCAGAAATTATCTCGTAACTGGTGCGAGTGGGCTTATTGCATTTGGGACAAATCAACATCACATTCGAAATATGTACAGGAGCTTCCTTTTTTACTATTCCACCCTGCTGCATCTTGGCAGATGGCCGCATGTGTCGATGGATAAAATTAACACCTTCCACAATGACTCGGTTCTCATCGGGAAACACTTTTAATATTTTACCCTTCTTGCCCTTATATTCACCAGCAATTACTAAAACTTGTTCGTCACGTCTTATGTGCATGAACGATTCTCCAATTAATCAATTAATTTCCTATAAAACTTCCGGAGCCAACGAAACAATTTTCATGTACTGTTTTTCGCGCAGCTCCCGGGCGACCGGGCCAAAAATTCGGGTCCCTCTGGGCTCGCTTTGATCGTTGATCAACACCGCCGCGTTTTCATCAAATCGAATATACGAACCGTCGTAGCGGCGAATTTCCTTTTTGGTGCGTACGATAACGGCTTTGCTGATGTCGCCTTTCTTCATTGCGCTTCCTGGAATGGCGGATTTAACCGATACCATGATTTCATCACCTACGCCCGCATATTTCCTTTTCGTGCCGCCGGGCACCAAAATACACATCACTTTTTTCGCGCCAGTGTTATCGGCAACATTCAATCTGCTATATTGTTGAATCATAAATCCCTCGACCTTTAATAGGATGCTTCATTTTACCTTTTCTAATATCTCAACCAGGCGCCATCGTTTTAATTTACTCAAAGGCCTTGTTTCCATAATTCGGACAGTATCGCCAATTTCGCACTGATTTTCTTCATCGTGCGCCAAAAACTTGGACGTTTTTTTGAAGTATTTTCGGTACAGCTTATGCTTAATCTTGCGTTCCACAGTAACGACAACACTTTTGTCCATCTTATTGGATACGACTTTTCCTATTTTTGATTTTCTACTACCGCGTTCTTTCATCACTTATCCAGTATATTACTTATTTTCTGTGGTTTGTATTTCTTTTGATTCTCGAATATTTAAAGCCATTTCATGCAGCACCGTTTTCAAACGCGCAATGTCTCTTTTCACTTCTCGTAAGCGTAAAGGATTGTCTAATTGGTGCATGGCATGCTGAAATCTCAGATTGTACAATTCTTCCAAAGAATCGGCCAATTTCAATTCTAATTCCGATCTGGTCAGCTCATTTAATTCTTGCATTTTCATGGCTTATTCACCGTATTCTGTATGACAGATAAATTTAGTAGGAACCGGCAGCTTATGCGAGGCTAGGCGTAAAGCTTCTTTGGCCAACTCTTCGGATATGCCACCCAGTTCGAAAAGCATGCGACCGGGTTTGACAACCGCTACCCAGTATTCCGGAGAGCCTTTGCCTTTTCCCATGCGCGTTTCTGCGGGTTTCTGAGTAACCGGTTTGTCGGGGAAAATCCGAATCCAAACTTTCCCACCCCTTTTGATGTGGCGCGTCATGGCTACACGCGCTGCTTCAATTTGACGGGCGGTGATCCAGCCCGCCGCCATGGCCTTTAATCCAAACTGTCCGAACGCTAATTTCGATCCGCGCACGGCTTTGCCTTTCATGCGGCCGCGCTGCTGTTTACGATATTTTATCCGTTTTGGCATTAACATAGGCTAAACTCCTTGCGCTCCCAAAACCTCTCCTTTGCATATCCACACTTTTACGCCGATGGCGCCATAAGGGGTTCGGGCCGTGACACTGGCATAATCGATATCGGCACGCAGGGTATGCAGCGGAATACGACCATCCTTATAGTGCTCTCTCCTGGCCATTTCAGCGCCGCCCAAGCGGCCGGAACAGGCGATACGCACGCCTTCTGCACCCATGCGCATGGTACTCATTACGGCTTTTTTCATGGCCCGGCGAAAAGAAATTTTCGCTGATAATTGATGTGCAATATTTTCAGCAACCAGATACGCGTCTAATTCAGGTTTTTTGATTTCATTGATATTTAATTGTATGTCCTTTTTGGTCAGCGTTTGCAGTTCCTCTTTCAACTTATCGACTTCAGCGCCTTTTCTTCCGATGACAATTCCTGGTCGCGCGGTGTTGATGCTTACGGTAATTCTTTGTGACGTCCGTTCAATATGGATCGTAGAAATTCCAGAATTTTGCAATCGCTGGCGGATGTACTTACGCAACATGATATCTTCTTCCAACTTTTTAGAAAAATCACGCTCATCATACCAATTCGATTCCCAGTCCCTGATGATACCCAATCTCAAGCCGACGGGATGTGTTTTTTGACCCAAAACGCCTCCTAAAATTTAATCTTCGTTTTCGTTCATCTCGGTGACTACGATGGTTATGTGGCAAGTTGGCCGACGCATTCGCATAGCTCGACCCATGGAGGCCGCACGAAATCTTCTAAATGAAAAGCCTTTATCCACATAAGCTTCTTTCACCATCAAATTTTCAGGGTCGACTTTTGACGCCCCTTCATTATTTAGAATGTTGGCAACCGCTGATCTCAACGTTTTCTCAACCGGCTCCGCGGCCGCTTTGGGGGTGAAATGCAAAATGTTCAACGCCTGATCGACCTGCACCCCACGGATCAAATCGATGACCTGCCGTACCTTCCGAGGCGATTTTCTGACATATTTAGCAACTGCGCGAGCTTCCATGATTTATTTTTCACTCTTATTTTTTATTTTATTCTAGATGACTTTTCAGCAGCTTTGCCGCCGTGCCCACGAAAAGTTCGAGTGGGTGAAAACTCTCCCAACTTGTGTCCAACCATATTCTCAGAAATAAACACGGGAATGAATTTATTTCCGTTGTGAATTGCCAAAGTGTGTCCCACAAAATCCGGCGTAATCGTCGAACGCCGGGACCAGGTTTTGAGCACTTTTTTCTGGTTGGTCTTGTTCATCTCGTTGATTCGAGCAGCAAGCTTTTGATCGACATACGGACCTTTTTTAACTGATCGTGGCATAGTTCTTTCTGATTAGGTTATTTTCGTTTTGTGACTATGTAGTTGTCTGATTTCTTTTTCTTGCGGGTTTTGCCCCCCTTAGCAGGTTTTCCCCACGGCGAACAGGGATGCCTGCCGCCAGAGCTCTTTCCCTCACCTCCACCCATCGGATGATCCACTGGGTTCATGGCGACTCCGCGTACGTGCGGTTTTCGACCGCGCCATCGCGATCGGCCGGCTTTACCAATTGATACGTTCTCGAAATCGACGTTGCCGACCTGCCCGATGGTGGCACGACAAGCCTGACGCACGATACGTACCTCGCCTGAGGGCAGTTTTAATTGTGCATAATCACCCTCTTTAGCAACTAACTGCGCATACGTGCCAGCCCCGCGCGCTATCTGAGCGCCTTTCCCTTCTACCAATTCAATGTTGTGAACCAGCGTTCCCAACGGTATTCGACTCAGCGACATGGCGTTGCCAACTTTGATATCCGCCTCGTCACCGGATACAATTTGCGTGCCGACCTTCAGGCCCAGCGGCGCCACGATGTAGCGCTTTTCGCCATCCAGGTAATGCAGCAGGGCGATATTGGCCGAGCGGTTGGGATCGTACTCGATGGCCGCAACCTTTGCAGGCACACCGTCTTTATTTCGCCTGAAGTCGATGACGCGATATGCACGCTTATGTCCGCCCCCTCTGAAACGACTGGTTACGTGGCCATGATTATTTCGGCCGCCCGTTTTTTTTAACGGCTGCAATAAGGACTTTTCAGGCGTGGTCTTCGTAATTTCTTCGAATTTCAGCACCGATCGATGGCGCAATCCGGGTGTTTTTGGTTTAAATGTTTTTAATGCCATTTATCTATCCTACCCTTGCTGCTCACTAAAAAAGTCAATTGAATAACCTTCCTGCAACTTCACTATCGCCTTTTTCCAATCCGCTCTCCTGCCGGTAGTGATGCCGCCGCGTGTGTTCATTCGTTTACTTTTACCCTTCACATTGATGGTCCGTACTTCGTCCACGAGCACGTTGAATTTTCTCTCTACGGCTTTTTTTATCTCGATCTTATTGGCATCTTTCAGGACTTTAAACGCATATTTATTTTCGCTTTCCTGCAATGCGAGCATCTTTTCTGTAAGCAACGGTTTAATTAAAATTGCTTCTACCATTTTCATGTTTCAAATACTCCGGCTATTTTTTCAACTGCTCCCGCCTGGATGAGCAAATGTTCGCAATTCAACAAATCATAAGTCGATTCAGTGGCAGCCACTTTTATTTGCAATTTTGGGATGTTTCTGCCAGCGCGAAGCAGCACGGCATCATGCTCTTTTATCAGTAGTAACGTCTTTTTATCGGCCAGGTCCAGCGCCATTAGAATGGCATACATTTCTTTTGTTTTGGCATTTTGTAATTTAAAATCCTCGATGACGGACACTCGATCATTTTTGATCCGATCTACTAATACCGATTGACGTGCTAATTTTTTCACTTTCCGGGGTAACTGCATTTTATATTCGCGTGGATGCGGCCCGAACACTCGGCCACCGCCAACCCACAGAGGCGATCTCGTGGTACCGGCCCTGGCCACCCCCCGGCCCTTTTGACGCCATGGTTTTTTGCCGCCGCCCGCCACCATCGAACGGGTTTTCGTTGCCGCCGTACCTTGACGTGAATTCGTGGATTGCGCCTTTACCGCCAAATACACGGCATGATCATTTGGCGTGATTTCAAGCAGATTGTCTGGAAATTCCACGCTTTTGCCAGACTTTTTTCCGTCAATTTTTTTTACTTTAATTTCCATAGAGCCTTTTTATGATTTTATCAATACCAGTCCGCTGTTCGGTCCAGGCACCGAGCCTTCCACTAATATGACATTTTTATCGGGAAACACTTTTACGACACGTTTCTTTTTCATGGTAACTTTATCATTGCCCATTCTACCAGACATCTTCATTCCCTTAAATACCCGAGAAGGATAAGACGACTGACCGATGGAGCCTGGGGCGCGCAATCGGTCGCTCTGGCCGTGGGTTTTCGGCCCTCCACCAAAGCCGTGCCGTTTAACCGTGCCCTGAAATCCTTTGCCCTTTGACCAAGCCGTAACATTCACCAGCTCGCCTTCTGCAAATACGTCGGCTTTCAATTCATCACCGAGTTTAAAAGAGTCATCCATAATGGCCATTCGGAACTCTTTTAAGATGCGTTTGGGCTTCACACCCGATTTTTTAAAATGGCCCATTTCCGGTTTGGTGGTGTTTTTTTCTTTCTTGTCCTCAAATCCAATTTGTACGGCATCGTAGCCGTCATTTTCAGTCGTTTTGATTTGAGTTACCGCACAAGGACCCGCCTCAATGACCGTGACTGCCACATTTTTACCCTGGCTGTCAAAGACCCGGGTCATGCCTAATTTTCTTCCGATTAAACCACTCATTGTGTTATTCTTTAATCCTGAGTATGCTATTAAATATGGTCAATTAAACTGCTCACACTTTAATTTCAACATCTACGCCGGCCGGCAATTCCAACTTCATCAACGCATCAACCGTTTTAGGCGTCGAATTCAGAATGTCGATCAACCGCTTATGAATACGGGTTTCGAATTGCTCACGCGACTTTTTGTCCACATGAGGCGAACGCAGCACGGTGTACAGCGATCGCTTTGTCGGCAAAGGCACGGGACCGGAAATCCCCGCCCCGGTGGCTTTGGCCGTTCTGATAATTTTATCTGTCGATTTATCGATCAACCTGTGATCGTAAGCCTTTAATTTTATTCTAATTTTTTGACCGACCACTTAGCATTCACTCCGTATTTTATGCATCCAGCGAATTTGAAATTTACTAACATCCTTCCGAACCGAACAGGCAGGCCGCCACTCCGTGCAGTTCGGTTCAGCTGAATGTGATTTATGAATTATTCAATAATCTTCGTTACGACGCCGGCCCCGACCGTCCGACCACCTTCACGAATTGCGAAACGCAAGCCTTCTTCCATTGCGATGGGCGAAATGAGCTCGACATCCATATTGATGTTGTCGCCGGGCATCACCATTTCAACTCCCCCTTCAAGCTTGAGCACACCAGTCACATCTGTGGTACGGAAATAAAATTGCGGGCGATACCCATTGAAGAACGGCGTGTGTCTTCCACCTTCTTCCTTTGTCAGAACATAGACTTCACCTTTGAATTTCGTATGGGGTGTGATGCTGCCCGGTTTGGCTACCACCATGCCCCGTTCAAGCTCGTCTTTGTCCACGCCACGCAGCAACAGGCCGATATTGTCGCCAGCTTCGCCGTAGTCCAATAGTTTGCGAAACATTTCAACACCGGTAACCACGCTTTTTCTCTTTGCCCCCAGGCCAATAATTTCTACCTCGTCGCCGGTTTTGATTTTACCTCTTTCCACTCTACCTGTACCCACAGTCCCGCGTCCGGTGATGCTGAAAACATCTTCCACCGGCATGAGGAACGGTTTGTCCACATCGCGAGTCGGAGTGGGAACGTATTTATCAACTGCATCCATCAGTTCCAGAACCGGCTTGATCTTTTCTTCGTCGTTCGGATTGGTCAGCGCTTCCAGAGCGCTACCGGAAATGATGGGGATATCATCACCCGGAAATTCGTATTGACTCAGCAACTCACGCAATTCCAGCTCAACCAGTTCCAACAATTCGGGGTCATCCACCATATCCACCTTATTTAAAAATACCACGATGTACGGCACGCCCACCTGACGGGCCAGCAAGATGTGCTCGCGCGTTTGCGGCATGGGACCATCGGCCGCACTCACCACCAGAATTGCGCCATCCATTTGCGCTGCACCAGTAATCATGTTTTTGACGTAATCCGCATGTCCAGGGCAGTCAACATGTGCATAATGGCGTTCGGCGGTTTCATATTCCACGTGCGCGGTCGCAATGGTGATACCTCTGGCCTTTTCTTCAGGAGCATTATCTATAGAATCAAAGCTCATATAATCTGCCAAACCCTTTTTATTCAATATTAGAGTAATAGCCGAAGTCAAGGTTGTTTTTCCGTGATCAACATGCCCAATCGTCCCTACGTTTACATGAGGTTTGGTTCTTTCAAATTTCTGCTTCGACATGATTATTCCTCCAAGTTAATCCAAATTTTGTAATCTTAATAATTAAATGAAGTAAATAAATGAAATTATTTAGGTAGATCAATCCACCCCCACTTTTTCTAAAACTTTTTCAGATACGGATTGCGGTGCAATTTCGTATTGCGCAAACTGCATGGTAAAAATCGCTCTCCCCTGCGTCAATGAACGCAAGGTTGTGGCATAGCCAAACATCTCGCTCAATGGGGCGGTTGCCGCCACGACCTGGGCGTCTTTCCTGGGATAGATGCCGCGGATTTTCCCCCGCCGACTGTTCAAATCCCCCATCACTTCTCCCATGTATTCTTCTGGCACAACCACTTCCACATCCATCACCGGCTCCATAAGTACCGGCTTGGCTTTTAGCACGGCGTTTTTAAAAGCTATGGATCCGGCAATTGAAAAGGCCATCTCTGACGAATCGACGTCATGGTAAGAGCCGTCCAACAACGTAACCTTTACGTCGATGATTGGATAGCCGGCAATAACGCCGTTGCTCATTGCATTCTTCACACCAGTGGCTACCGGATTGATATATTCTCGCGGAATGGCCGCACCGACAATTTTATTTTCAAATTGCAAACCTTTGCCTTTTTCCCCTGGTTCAATTTCGAGTACCACATGCCCATATTGACCGCGACCGCCACTTTGTCTAATAAACTTTCCTTCGGCCTTCGCCTTGCTGGTGACAGCCTCTTTGTAAGCCACTTGCGGTCGGCCAACATTTGCACCCACTTTAAATTCACGTAGCAAACGGTCCACCAGCACTTCGAGATGCAGTTCTCCCATTCCGTAAATAACCGTTTGCCCGGTTTCTTCGTCTGATCTAACCCTGAATGTCGGGTCTTCTTCTGCTAATTTCGCCATGGACTGCCCAAGCTTTTCCTGATCCGCTTTGGTTTTAGGCTCAATAGCCACAGCAATAACCGGTTCAGGAAAATGCATGGATTCCAAAATAATGGGTTTATTTTCTGCCGCTAAAGTGTCACCGGTTTTAGTGTGCTTAAAACCAACTGCTGCAACGATGTCTCCGGCAAAAACCTCGGGTATATCTTCGCGCTTATTTGCCGACATCAACAATATTCTGCCAAGCCGTTCTCGCTTTTTTGAAACGGCATTAAATATATAGGAGCCGGCTTTTGCGGTTCCCGAATATACCCTAAAATAAGTCAATTTACCGACGTAGGGATCCGCCATAATTTTAAAAGCAAGCGCTGAAAAGGGCTCGTCATCCGCATGTTTTCGCGTAATCACCTCTTCAGTTTTTGGATGCGTGCCAACGATTTCCGGCATGTCTTGTGGAGACGGAAGAAAATTGATAACCGCATCTAACAGTCGTTGAATGCCCTTGTTTTTAAAGGCCGAACCCAATAAAACCGGCGTAATGGCGACATTAATCGTGGCTTTTCTTACAGCTCGAATGATGTCTTTTTCATTAATCTCATACCCTTCCAGGTATTTCTCCAAAAGCGAATCATCAAACTCTGAAATGGATTCCAGGAGATGAGTGCGATATTCATCAGCTTTTTCCTGCAAATCGTGTGGAATTTCAATTTCATCCCAGGTGGAGCCCAGACTATCCTCATGGTAGATTACGGCCTTCATTCTTATCAAATCCACCAATCCAGCGAACATATCTCCTTCTCCGATGGGAATTTGAACCGGAACGACGTTAGCGCCGAACCGTTCCTTGATCATATCTACCGCCCCGTAAAAATTAGCTCCTACGCGGTCCATTTTATTGATAAACGCCACACGTGGAACTTCGTACTTGTCGGCTTGACGCCAAACCGTTTCAGACTGCGGCTCAACTCCGCCCACGGCACAAAAAAGCGCTAGCGCTCCGTCGAGCACTCGTAAGGAGCGTTCGACTTCGACCGTGAAATCCACATGGCCGGGCGTGTCGATGATATTGATACGATGATTCCGCCACTGACAGGACACCGCCGCAGAAGTAATGGTAATACCGCGTTCCTTTTCCTGCTCCATCCAATCCATGGTCGCGGCGCCATCATGCACTTCACCCATTCTATGAATTTTGCCTGCATAAAACAAGATTCTTTCGGTGGTCGTAGTTTTCCCCGCATCGATGTGCGCCATAATACCGATATTTCTTATTTTTTCTAAACCTAAATCTCTTGCCATATATATGTCTGTTAAACCTGTTTTTTATTCACATTTGTCAATTGCTGCGCCTTTCAACGCGCAACATTGCATGAAAAAGGGAAGTACCGTTGCTTCACTTCCCTAATATTATTAATTAATTAGCTTATCTTTGTTAATTCCAACACAAGACGTGTAAGATTTGTCACCAACGAAAATGGGCAAACGCCTTGTTGGCCTCAGCCATCTTATGAGTATCTTCCCGCTTCTTGATGGAAGCCCCTTCTTTGTTCGCGGCAGCAATCAATTCATCGGCCAATTTTTCTGCCATGGATCTTCCTGCGCGTCCTTTGGCAAATCCGATGATCCAGCGCAAAGCTAACGCTTGTTTGCGATTCGGACGCACTTCAACTGGGACCTGGTAGGTAGCTCCTCCAACCCTTCGGGACCTGACCTCCAAAATCGGCTTGACATTTTCCACAGCCGATTCAAATACTTCTAAACCGTTTTTTTTGGTTTTATCTTCAATAATACCCAAGGCTGAATAGAACAATTTTTCTGCCACACTTTTCTTGCCGCGCTGCATCAAATTGTTAATAAATTTCGTCACCAGAACACTGTGATATTTTGGGTCTGGTAAGACTTCTCGTTGATCTGCTCTTTTTCTTCTTGACATTACTCGAAATATATTTTATCTACGAACTTTTCAATTTGGTGCCGTATTTAGAGCGGCCCTGATTACGGTCTTGCACACCGCCGGTATCATACACACCTCGAACTATATGGTAACGCACACCTGGTAAATCTTTGACTCTTCCTCCTCGAATCAATACAATCGAATGCTCCTGCAAATTATGACCTTCGCCCGGAATATACGCGGTGACTTCAAATCCGTTGGTCAATCTGACGCGCGCTACCTTCCTCAACGCTGAGTTCGGCTTTTTGGGCGTCGTGGTGTAAACCCGCGTGCAAACCCCGCGTCGTTGGGGGGAACCGGTGAGTGCCGGCGCTGTAATTTTCTTGACGACTTTCTTGCGTCCTGATCTGATTAACTGATTGATTGTTGGCAAAATATATCCTTTATATTAAAGACTTTAAATATAAAAAATGGAATAGAAAAATGCAACAAATTTTTATCATTTAGCGATAATTTTTTCATTCTATTTTATACCATTTTTAGCCAACCGCCGCTTGATATTCATCCTTGAGGCCCAGCAATTCAGCATCTTCATCGGCTTTGGAGTTGACTTGAATATTTTTGAATTTGCTCAAACCGGTGCCCGCTGGAATCAAGTGGCCCATAATCACATTTTCTTTCAATCCCAATAGATTATCCACTTTCCCTTCGATGGAGGCATCCGTTAACACGCGGGTTGTTTCCTGAAATGATGCAGCTGATATAAAACTCTCGGTAGTCAACGATGCCTTGGTGATGCCCAGCAACAGCGGTAAAAAGGTCGCAGGTTGCGTGGGTCGGGAGTTGGCTGGGGTTTTGCCGGCTTCTTTGAGCTTGGCATTTTGTTTTTCGAATTCTTCAATTTCAACCAGCTCATTTTCCTGAAATCTGGAGTCCCCGGTTTCGGTAACGACCACATAATTACGAATTTTTTCATTTTCTTCCAAAAATGAAATTTTGTCCACTTGGTCGCCCTCTAAATACATGGTATCACCGGCGTCTTCAATTTTGACTTTCTGCAGCATTTGCCGCACAATCACTTCGATGTGCTTGTCGTTTATTCGCACACCCTGTAAACGATAAACTTCCTGAATTTCGTTTACAAGATATTCCTGCACTTTGTTAGGACCCATGATATTTAAAATATCCTCCGGTGCCACGCTGCCTTCGCATAATTTTTCGCCGGCTTGCACGTAATCGCCTTCGTGTACCAGTACGTGCTTACCATGGGGAATCAGGTAAATCTTTTCTTCCTGCCTGTCTTTGGAAGTAACAGAAACACGGCGCACGCCTCGACGGATTTCACCAAAACTGACCGTCCCGTCAATTTCACTTACAATGGCCGGTTCTTTTGGTCTGCGCGCTTCAAACAACTCTGCCACTCTCGGCAGCCCACCCGTAATATCGCGGGTCTTGGCAATTTCCCGCGGGATTTTTACCAGCACATCCCCGGCTTTCACTTGCTGATCGTCCCGTACCTGTAAGTGCGCTCTTGTCGGCAAAATGTAGCTGCTCAATTTCTCACCATTTTTACCCAGTATGACAATTTGCGGACTCAATTTTCGATTGCGCGTTTCGATAATCACGCGTTGCTTCAAGCCGGTGGTTTCATCCAATTCCTCTCTAAACGTCACGTTGTCTTTTAAATCGACATATTGTACAAAGCCGTCGTAATTGGATAGAATACTCGTTGTGTACGGATCCCACTGAAATACTACGGTGCCTTTTTCAACCTTTTCATTTTCTTTAACCGTCACCTGGGCGCCGTAAGGAATGATATAGTGAGCGACCATTCGATTGTTGTCATCAATGATGCGTAGTTTTCCGTTTCTGCCCACCGTTACCACAGAGCCATCAGCTTGAGTAATAAATTTGAGATTTTCAAATTGCACCGTACCGCCATATTTCGCCACCACTTGCGATTGCTCCACAATGCGAGCAGCCGTACCACCGATATGAAAGGTTCGCAAAGTCAATTGCGTTCCTGGCTCACCAATGGATTGAGCTGCCATGACGCCAACCGCTTCTCCTATTTCGACCAATTTACCCGTTGCCATGTTGCGGCCGTAGCAAGCTGCGCAAACTCCTCGTTTTGATTCGCAAGTCAGAACCGAACGAATGCGGACGGTTTCGATACCGCTGTTGGAAATTTTATCGGCCATCGCTTCATCGATCAAGGTTCCCGCTTCCACGATGACATCCTGGGATTCCGGATCAAACACATCTTCGGCAGCTACGCGGCCTAAAATACGATCGCTCAGCGGTTCAATAATTTCTTCACCTTCTTTTAGGTCCCCGATTCGGATTCCTAAAATCGTATTACAATCTATGCCGGTAATAATTACGTCTTGTGCCACATCCACCAACCGCCGGGTGAGATAACCGGCGTCTGCGGTTTTCAACGCCGTATCGGCTAAACCTTTTCTGGCGCCATGGGTTGAAATGAAATATTCCAGCACCGACAATCCTTCTCTGAAATTCGCCGTAATGGGATCTTCAATTATTTCACCCATTTGTCCGGTCATCTTTTTCTGGGGCTTGGCCATCAAACCACGCATACCGGCCAACTGACGAATCTGCTCTTTGGAGCCTCGTGCACCCGAGTCGGCCATCATATAAATCGGATTAAAGCCGTTACGCTCTTGTTCTAAATGTGCAAACAATTTTTCCGCCACATCGCTGGTGGTGTGCGTCCAGATGTCGATGATCTTATTATATCGCTCCCCGTCGGTGATAATTCCCTTTTCATACTGACCTTGAATCGTGTTCACTGTTTTGTTGGCCTTTTCCAGCAATTCGGGCTTCTCTTCTGGAATCTTGACATCATCAATGCCCACAGTGGCACCCGACTTCATGGCATAATAAAAACCCAGCTCTTTGAGATTATCCAGAAACAACGCGGTATCATAATTTCCAAGCTGGCTGTAAACCTCAGCGGCAATCGCTTCAATTCGGCGTTTGGTGAGCAGCTCATTTACAAAATTAATTTCTTTGGGCATGTACTGATTTAAAATGACCCGGCCGGTTGTGGTATCGATAATCTCACCATTCACTCGAACTTTAATTTTAGCATGCAGAGCAATTTTATGGTCATTGTAAGCGATCAAGACTTCATCAACTGAAGAAAAAAGTTTCCCCTCGCCTAACTCGCCTTCGTTCATTTTTGTCAGGTAGTAAATACCCAGCACGATATCCTGACTGGGAATCGCCAGGGGCCGACCGTTCGCCGGGGAAAGAATATTGTGACTGGAAAGCATGAGCAGACGCGTTTCAATCTGCGAATAATAAGACAACGGCACATGCACGGCCATTTGGTCGCCATCGAAATCCGCATTAAAAGCCGCACAGACCAGTGGATGAATTTGAATGGCTTTGCCTTCAATCAAAATTGGTTGAAATGCCTGAATTCCGAGTCGGTGAAGTGTGGGCGCGCGGTTTAAAAGTACAGGATGGTCATCTATGATTTCCTCTAAAATATCCCAGACCTCGGAGCCACGCCGATCCACCATTTTTTTCGCGCTTTTAACGGTTTTCACGAGACCCCGCTCTACTAACTTTCGAATGACAAACGGCTTAAACAATTCCAATGCCATTTCTTTAGGCAGGCCGCACTCATGAATCTTCAGCTCCGGGCCCACCACAATAACCGAACGGCCAGAGTAGTCAATGCGCTTTCCGAGAAGGTTTTGGCGAAAACGGCCCTGCTTACCCCTCAACATATCAGAAAGGGATTTCAGTGGACGATTTCCATCGCCGCGCACAGCCGCGGTTTTTCGACCGTTGTCGAACAACGCATCTACGGCTTCCTGTAACATTCTTTTTTCGTTGCGTAGAATGACTTCCGGCGCCTTGATTTCCATTAATTTTTTTAAGCGGTTATTTCTGATGATCACGCGTCGGTATAAATCATTCAAGTCGCTGGTAGCAAAACGACCGCCTTCAAGCGGAACCAATGGGCGCAGCTCTGGCGGAATAACCGGAATCACCGAAAGCACCATCCACTCCGGTCGGTTGGTACTCTTTTTGAAGGATTCAATAACTCGCAAGCGTTTCAGCGCGTCGTTTTTGCGTTGAAAGGAAGTTTCCTCTTTTGCCTGTCGACGCAATTCAACCGATAGCACTTGAATGTCGGTTTTTCTCAGTAAATCGATGATGGCTTCGCCGCCAATTTTGGCCACAAAAGCCGATTCTTCTTCTTGTTGCGGTTCATTTTCATCGGAATTTTCAGAATACTCGCTCATGATGCGAAAATAATCTTCTTCCGAGATCAGCTCTTTTTCCCTCAAACCACTGTTACCAGGCTCAATTACCACGTACGATTCGTAATAAATGATACGCTCCAATTCTTTGGCGCTGATTCCCAGAATGTAGCCAATTTTTGAAGGGAGGGACTTCCAGAACCAGATGTGCACCACCGGCACAGCCAGGGAAATATGCCCCATTCTTTCTCTGCGCACACTCTTTGTGGTGACTTCCACACCACAGCGGTCGCAAATGATACCTTTGTAACGAATCCGTTTGTACTTACCGCAATGGCACTCCCAGTCGCGAACAGGGCCGAAAATCTTTTCACAAAACAAGCCGTCCTTTTCTGGTTTGAAAGAACGGTAATTTATGGTTTCTGGCTTGGTGACTTCCCCGTAAGACCTTTCGAGGATTTTATCTGAAGAAGCCAGGCTGATTGAAATAGCGTCAAATGATTTTTTTGTGGACTTTTCTTGCCTATTTAAATATGCCAAGGTTCCACCTCCTATTTAGAAATAGGTAATATTGGTATATGTAGGAAAACAACGATTACAGCACTCATGGTTTTCCGTCGTTTTTGTCCAATAACTCAACATCAAGCCCCAGTCCTTGCAACTCTCGAATGAGGACATTAAACGATTCTGGCAATCCCGGTTCCGGTAAGTTGTCGCCTTTGACAATGGCCTCATAAACCTTGGAGCGGCCTCGCACGTCATCGGACTTGACCGTGAGTATTTCCTGTAGAGCATGTGCGGCTCCGTAGGCTTCCAGCGCC
The DNA here is from genome assembly GCA_046757025.1 of bacterium. Classification (GTDB taxonomy): domain Bacteria; phylum Zhuqueibacterota; class Zhuqueibacteria; order Oceanimicrobiales; family Oceanimicrobiaceae; genus JBHHXN01. The sequence goes on along the minus strand of JBHHXN010000022.1, from coordinate 6,676 downwards.
CAGACCTCCATTTCGCCAAATCGCTGACCGCCGAATTGCGCTTTACCACCGAGCGGCTGTTGCGTAATGAGCGAATACGGACCAATGGAGCGAGCATGAATTTTGTCTTCAACTAAGTGCGACAATTTCATGATATAGATATAGCCCACGGTGACGGGATTATCTATTTTTTCACCAGTTCGACCATCGTACAGAATAGACTTCCCATCTTCGGGTATGCCGGCTTTGTGCATTTCTTCCCGAATCTCATCGTTGGAGGCGCCATCGAAAACCGGCGTCGCGTATTTTGTGTTCAACACATGCGCCGCCCAACCCAGGTTGGCTTCGAATATCTGACCTAAGTTCATACGCGAAGGCACGCCAAGCGGATTTAATACAATGTCCACCGGCGTACCATCCGGCATGTAGGGCATATCCTCTACCGGAACGATTTTCGCGACCACACCCTTGTTGCCATGGCGTCCCGCCATTTTATCCCCCATCATCAATTTGCGTTTTTTGGCAACATACACCTTCGCAAGCTGCACAATGCCCGGAGGCAATTCATCTCCGACATCAATTTTGAATTTTTTATTTTCGAAATCTTCTTTCAGCTCGTTGATTTTTGCCTCATAAGCTGACAAAATTTTCTGAACCAGCTCGTTGGTTTTTTTATCATCGCAAAGACCTTCGCTTAAATCAAGCGTGTCAAAATCGATTTGCTCCATCCGCTCGGATGTAAACAGAGTATTGCTTCTGATGACGATACGTTCTTTATTTTTGTCTCTGATGGATGTCGAAGATTTGCCTTCCAGTACCGACTTAAGCTTCGAATCCCGAAACTTAACCACTCGCAGAAGCTCAGAATGAAACCATGCTTCCAATTCTTCCAGTTGTTTTTTATCTTTGCGCTTGGTTTTTGTGTCCTTTTTCTTGCGCGTGAATAGCTTGGTATCGATGACCACGCCCCGCATACCTGGAGGCGCTTTTAAGGAAGCATCTTTCACGTCGCCGGCTTTTTCACCAAAAATCGCCTTTAATAGTTTTTCTTCGGGAGTGGGATCGGTTTCTCCTTTTGGGGTGACCTTGCCAACCAGAATGTCGCCAGCCTGCACTTCGGCTCCGACTCGAATGATACCATTTTCATCCAAATCCTTGGTGGTTTCTTCGCTCACATTGGGAATCTCTCTGGTCAGCTCCTCTTCTCCGCGTTTAGTATCCCGAACCTGCAATTCAAATTCTTCAATATGGATGGAAGTAAATATATCTTCCTTAACCATTCTTTCAGAAATGACGATGGCATCCTCAAAATTATAACCGCGCCAGGGCATGTATGCCACCAACACATTTCTTCCCAGCGCCAGCTCACCCCCCTGAGTGGCACAGCCATCCGCCAGCACGTCGCCCACTTTCACCTTCTGACCTTCCCGCACGACAGGCCGCTGATTAATACAAGTATCCTGGTTGGTACGAGCAAATTTTGTCAATCGATAAGAAACGAGATCGGTTTCATCAAAATTTAGCAGCTCTTCGAGATTCAATTTCGATTTTTCACTGACTTCTTTTCGAACCACGATTCTATTAGAGTTGACTTCAGCAACCACACCATTAACTGTGGAAAGCACCATAGCGCGGGAATCCTTTGCTACCTTTGCTTCCATGCCCGTACCCACCAACGGCGAATCGGTTCGCAACAAGGGCACGGCCTGACGCTGCATATTGGAGCCCATGAGTGCTCGGTTTGCGTCGTCGTGCTCTAAAAACGGAATCAAAGCGGCTGCGGCCGAGACGATCTGACTTGGGGAAACATCCATGAAATCCACTTCAGAGGGTGGGCTTAAAGGAAAGTCTCCTTTGTGACGCGCCTTCACTCGCTCACGAACAAATTTTCCCTTTTTATCCAGCGGTGCGTTGGCTTGCGCAATCACATACTGGTCTTCATCATCAGCAGATAAATATTCAATTTTATCTGCGACTTTGCCTTTGGTGACCTTTCTGTAAGGGGTTTCAATAAAACCAAAATGGTTGATGCGCGCAAAAGTGGTTAATGACGAAATCAAACCAATGTTCGGACCTTCGGGCGTTTCGATGGGGCACAGGCGACCGTAATGCGTGTAGTGCACATCGCGCACTTCAAAGCCGGCGCGCTCGCGGGTCAAGCCACCCGGTCCCAGGGCCGACAATCGACGTTTGTGAGTTAATTCCGCCAGTGGGTTCGTCTGGTCCATAAATTGCGAAAGCTGGCTCGTTCCGAAAAAAGTATTTATCACAGAAAAAATGGTTCGAGCGTTCACCAAATCTTGAGGACTCAATTTTTCCGTGTCGCGCAAATTCATTCTTTCTTTAATAGTTCGCGCCATGCGAGACAATCCCAAAGTCATTTGCGCCGAAAGCTGTTCACCAACTGTTCGAATTCTTCGGTTTCCGAGATGATCGATGTCATCTGCGCTTCGAATGCCTCCTCGCAGCTCCAACAAATATTTAATGATGGCAATGATATCTTCCCGTGTGAGAACCGTGGTCTCCAATGGAATATCCAGATCGAGTTTTCTGTTGACTCGATATCGACCCACGTTGCCCAGATCGTACCTTTTAGGATTGAAAAACATCCGCTCGATCAAACTGCGTGCGGTTTCGATATCCGGCGCTTCACTGGAACGAAGATGACGATAGATGGCCTCTAACGCATCTTCTTCCGATTTTGCCGTATCTTTGCGCAAGGTGTTGCTGATAACTTCCGGGCCGGCTAAACCATCGGGTTTGAGCAATTTGATAGTTTTAAGGCCTATCTTTTTTATCTGCTCGATGGACTCTTCCGTAAGTTCCGCGTCCTTTTCCACCAGCAATTCGCCGGTATCTTTATCAATGACATCTGTGATAGAAATTCGCCCTACCAGGTCACTGACTTTGGTCGATTTAAGCGACACCTCATCTATCAAATTGAAAAGATTCAACAAATCTTTATCCGTTGAGTAGCCCAATGCCCGCAGAAAAGTTGTCACAGGAAACTTTTTGCGCCGATCGATATACACATACAGCACATCATTGATATCGGTGGTAAATTCAACCCAGGAGCCTCGCAACGGGATGATTCGCGCAGAAAATATTTTGGTACCATTGGGATGAAGCATTTCATCGAAAAACACCCCCGGCGATCGATGAAGCTGGCTGACGATGATTCTTTCAGCGCCGTTAATGATGAAAGTACCTCTGTGGGTCATATAAGGAATGTTTCCCAGATAGACAATATTCTCAACGGTTTCTGCAAAATCTTTACCGTCGCCGTATTCATCTTTCATGGAAAGCCTTAATTTGGCTTTGAGCGGCACGGCATAGGTAACGCCCCGCTCCTGACATTCCACGATATCGTATTTGGGCTTTTCAATATAATACTCTACGTATTCCAGACAAAAGTTTTCCCTACTATCCAGGATGGGGAAAACATTGTTGAATACTTCGTGCAATCCTTCATTTTTCCGCTTATCTGGCGGCACATCGGCTTGCAAAAAATCTTTGAAGGACTTTATTTGGATATCCAACAAGTCTGGGAAGTCGATAACTTGAGTTAATTTGGAAAAGGACTTCCTGCTGCTCATATTTTGCATAAAATTTGACACCTCAATAGTTAGAATATTGGGTAAAATTACTTGAGCTCGACGGTAGCTCCAACCTCTTCCAACTTCTTTTTCAAATCTTCTGCTTCATCCTTGGAAATGCCTTCTTTCACGGCTTTTGGAGCAGAATCCACCAGGTCTTTTGCTTCTTTTAAGCCTAAATCTGTGACCGAACGCACGACTTTAATCACCTGAATCTTTTTATCGCCGGCCGCTGCCAGGACAACATCAAACTCGGTTTTTTCTTCCGCTGCATCTGCCGCGGGCGTGCCACCCGCAGCGACTCCCGCACCCGGCATGGCTGCCATCACCGGCGCTTGAGCTGTCACTCCAAAGCGCTCTTCGATGGCTTTTACCAGATCGGACAATTCCAGAACCGTCATTTTTTCGATGGTTTCTAAAACAGAATTAACGGTACCGTTGCCGCCCTTACTGGCTTTCGATTTCGTTTTGGTCTTTTCTTTTACTTCTTCGGTTTGTTTAGCTTCCGCCATTTCAACCTCCTTAAATAGAGAAAGTATTTAAATTAAATTTTAAGATTCTTCTTTTTGTTTTTTAACTGCATCTAAAACATTGACTAATTTATTCAGCAATCCATTCAAAGAATAGACCAGATTTGAAAGCGGGGCCTTTAATCCGCCCACGACCTGCGAAAGCAAGGCTTCTCTGCTGGGTAAATTGGCAATTTCATTCAGCCGCTCAGCGCCGAGCAATTCACCGTCAAAAATAAACGCTTTGATCTTTGGTTTATCTTTGCCTTTGGCGAAATCTCTGAGAACGCGCGCTGGCGCAGCCGGATCGTCCTGACTGAACGCCATGGCCGTGGGGCCGTCGAGATACTCCAGCAAATCGTCCCGCCCCAAAGATTTCACGGACAATCGGGCTAAGGTATTTTTCACCACCTGATACTGGACAGATGCCCCGCGAAATGCTCTCCGCAATTCACTAATTTCTTCAACATTTAATCCGGTAAAATCCGTCAAATAGACGCTTTTTGATTCATCAATTTTTTTTGCAATTTCTTCGACGATGGCAATTTTTTCAACTCTTGGCATGTTTATTCCTACTTTTTATGGCTGTGGATTAACGTAATGCGTTCAACAATTCCGTACGGTCAACTCGAATTCCCGGCCCCATGGTGCTAGAGAGCGTCACGTCTTTCACATACTGCCCCTTGGCGGCCGCTGGTTTCAAGCGTAAAACCGTTTCCATAAAAGCCAAAATATTTTCACGCAGCTTGTTTTCCTCAAAAGAAGCCCGCCCCACGGAAACGTGAAGAATGCCGTTTTTATCTACACGAAACTCTATTTTGCCCGCTTTCAACTCTTTTACCGCTTTCCCCACATCTCGGGTTACGGTGCCGCTTTTGGGGTTCGGCATTAAACCGCGCGGCCCTAACACTTTGCCCAGCTTGCCAACTTCTGCCATGGCGTCTGGAGTGGCCACCACCACGTCAAAATCCAGCCAACCCTCTTTTATTTTTTTAATGTACTCCTCAAATCCCACATAATCTGCTCCACTTTCCCGCGCCTCTTCCTCCTTTTCGCCTTTCGTAAGCACCAACACCCGCACATCCTTACCGATGCCATGAGGCAGCGAAACCGTCCCTCGAACCACCTGGTCTGCGTGCCGCGGGTCCACACCCAAATTCACCGAAATCTCAACGGCTTCATCAAATTTGGCCGTGGCGGTTTTTTTGATCAACCCCACCGCTTCTTCCAGTGAATAATCTTTACCCGCTTCAATGAGCGATACCATCTGATTAAATCTTTTGCTTTTCTTCATTTCCTCATCCACTAATAAGTAACTTTATTCAACCACAATACCCATGCTTCTCGCGGTACCTTCCACCATTCGCATGGCCGCTTCAATATCGTTCGCATTCAAATCCTGCATTTTTGTTTGAGCGATTTCTTCTACCTGGCTCCGAGATACTTTACCCACTTTATCCCGATTCGGCTCACCAGAGCCTTTTTCCAGACCCGCGGCTTTTTTAAGGAGAACTGCGGCTGGCGGGGTTTTGGTAATAAACGTAAACGACCGATCCGCGAAGACGGTGATGACGACCGGAATAATTAATCCTTGTTTGTCTTGTGTACGGGCATTGAATGCTTTACAAAATTCCATGATATTGACGCCGGCCTGACCAAGCGCGGGCCCCACTGGTGGGGATGGATTTGCCTGCCCGGCTGGAATTTGCAATTTGATGGAGGCAATTACTTTTTTCGCCATTTAAAAATCTCTCTCCTTAATTTAAGCTATTTTTCTAGTTCAACCTGTAAAAAATCCAGCTCCAGTGGCGTTGAGCGGCCAAAGATACTCACCATCACTTTGACTTTTTTCTTTTCCTTATTAATATCTTCAACGAACCCCGAGAAATCAGTAAATGGCCCGTCAATAACTTTAATGGGATCACCAACTCGGAAAGGCACATCTAGAACTTCTTTTGAGACGCTTTCCTCCACCCTGCCAAGAATTCTGTCAATTTCATCCTGCCGCAACGGCTGTGGCCTGTTTTTCGGCCCCACAAAGTTTGTGACCCCGGGCGTGTTTAAAATGAGATACTGTGTTTCTTTATCGAGTATCAGCTCCACCAACATGTAGCCCGGAAAAAATACTTTGTTTTTAACTTTGCGTTTGCCATCCCGCATCTCAGTGACTTCTTCAGCAGGAATCAATATCTGAGTGATTTTCTCAGATAGCCCCACGCGCTGAATTTCATTTTCTAAATACGTTTTGACTTTATTCTCGTGCCCGGAGAGCACGTGAATGGCAAACCACTTTTTTTCATCTTCACTCAATGGCTCACCCTTAGAATATCACCTTGATAATATTTCGCAAGATGGTGTCAATGAAAAAAATAAATGTTGCCAGCAAAATCGACAAAATCACCACAACAATGGTCGACCCCTTTAATTCTTCATAAGTCGGCCAACTGACCTTGGACATTTCCTGGTTTACATCGGTAAAAAATTTGGTCGGCTTTTCGATTAATTTCATTTTTTCCCGTTCAGTCTTTTAATAGTTAGCAGGTGAGGCAGGACTTGAACCCGCAGCCGCTGGTTTTGGAGACCAGTGCTCTA
>JBHHXN010000021.1:0-48320 GCA_046757025.1 bacterium | reverse complement strand
GAATAAAATTGCATTCAAGTTTACATAATTATGAAAATTTGCCAAACTACAGTTACATTATAAAAAATGCACTGAGGTTGTAATGCGAGTTTTAATTGTTGAAGACGAAAAACGGGTTGCGAATTTTACTCGTAAAGTGCTGAAAGAAGCCGGCTATACCGTGGACATTGCCGAAGACGCCGAGCAGGGCGAACGCTTGGTTTCGGTTAACGAATACGGCTTGATCTTGTTGGACTGGCTGCTTCCTGGTAAAAGCGGTCTGGAGCTTTGTCGCCACTGGCGCAAGCAGGGGGTGCAAGTGCCGGTGATAATGGTAACCTGCATGGATAACACCAACGATGTCATCTCTGCGTTAGACAACGGTGTGGATGATTACATCGTGAAGCCTTTCTCGTTTGCAGAGCTTCTGGCGCGAATTCGAGCGCTACTGCGCCGAACTTCTTCCATGCCGCTGACTCAAAAGATGGTATTGGACGATCTGGAGCTGGCGCCGGTGCGCCGGGAAGTGAAACGAGGCGGCTCCTTTATTTTCCTTTCAGACCGGGAGTTTTGCTTGTTAGAGTATTTGCTGAGTAACACAGGCAAAGTAGTGACCAAGTCCGACATCTTCGAGAATGTTTGGAAAGTGTTTGCAGACACCAACACCAACGTCATCGAAGTTTACATCAACCGATTGCGACTCAAGCTGGATTGCGGCTCGAAACGGCCGCTGATTCACACCATTCGCGGTGTCGGCTACATGATGAAAGTTTTGGAAGCATGATCCACAAAAAGTATCCTTTCCTTTTATTTATCTTCTTTTTGTTAGTTGAGTTTGCTGCTGCTCAGGAACTCATTGGACCACACGGTTATTTGACTTTTGAGGCGGAAATCGGCAATAAGGATTCAGTGAGCCGACGGGGGACGTTTGATTTGCACCATTTTAATTTGCTGGGGAATTACTTGATCAATCCCCAAGCGCGGGTTTTCGGTGAAATTGAATGGGAACACGGAGCCGACACCGAGGAAGAAGAAGCCGGCAGGAGTTTTGGCATCGTGCGCATTGAAAGAGCCTGGTTTGAATATGCATTTCTCACAAAGTTCAAATTGCGATTTGGTAAGTTTTTAACGCCTTATGGTATTTATAATGAAATACACGATGCGGCGCCGGCTTTCGATACTTCCATTCTGCCTCGATCCATTTACGGGCAACACGAAAATCCCTTTGGCGACTCCCAAAAATTTTACTCGAAATTTTCCTTGGGAGTACAAGCATTGGGCACCTTCGACTACCGCGGCGCTCAATTTAAATATCAGATTTTTTTAGCCAACGGTCGAGGGGACAATGCGTTTGAGCAGGACGATAATTCGGATAAAGCGTTTGGCTTGCGAATTCAATCGGATATTCCCGGCATGGGTTTGAAATTGGGCTATTCCTTCTACACGGGAAAAAACGGACTGGCTGAAAATACACGTCAAACCTCTCATGCCTGGGATCTGCGTTTTGAATTTAATAAATTGCGTATCAGCGGGGAATATGCGCATTCTATTCTGGACAACGGGAATACGGCTGCCAGAGGATTGCGGGCAAATGCCATTTATGGTGAAATTGCCTATCATATTTTTGGCCGCCAATCGCTGCTGGTGCGCTACGATATTTTTGATTCCGATCGCCAAATCTCCAACGATTTAGAAAAGGATTTCACAATCGCGACCAGTTTGCAAATTATCCATCAGGTGGTGGCGAAAGCGGAGGTGCATTTCTGGTATGTCGAAAATGCTCCCCGTACGAATTACATTTTGGCCATCGCGTCCTTAGCTGTGATATTTTAAACAAATCGAATGCTGCCCAAATTTTTAACCAGAAAATCACGCTGTAAAACTGCGCTCTTTGCAGTCATACTGACCCTGCTCATGGCCGGTTCCTTAGCGGCTCAAATTGTGATTGTGGTACCAGCTAAAAGCCCGGTCGATAGCCTTTCCACCAAAACCCTTCAGAAAATATTTAAAGGCCAGCCAGTTGAAAAAGGTGACGGGCGGCTATTTCAGATCGTGGAATTTTCATCTGTGAGCGATGAATTTTATAAAAAATTATACAACCTCGATGCGTATGCCATTGGTAAACACTGGCTGAGGTTGATTTTCTCAGGCGAGCGGGTTTTGCCGCCGAAAAATTTTTCAGCAATGAATAAATTTATGAAATGCCTTTTGTCTAAGGGTAACACCATTGGCTTTTTAAGCGCTGAAGAGTTCAAAATAAATAAAAGCGATTCGGTCAGGGCTGTTGTAATCGACGGTCATAATTTTCTCGATCCAAATTACACTTTCAAAAAAAACATTAAAACAAAAAAGAAATCAAACAAACATTAAACTCCGCCTCCATCTGGCATGAATCTTACTTTTCGAAATTTACCCATCCGTGTTAAGCTGATCGTCCCCATGATTACGGCATTGGCTGTCATGCTGATTGCCATTTACATTTACTTTCCGATTTATTTTAAGAACAGCCTGGTGGAGTCGCATACTCGAGAAGCACAGCGAATCGTGGAGCTGTTTTCCGTTTCGGTTTCGTACGCGCTCAGCCATCACAGTTTCGAACATTTGCAAACCGCCGTCAATAATGCCCGTCTCAATAATAATATATTGTACATTTATTTTCTGGAAGAGGATGGGAAGGAATTGGATGTGTATAATCCTCAAGACCTGTTGTTGCAAGATAGCGTGATGGGGGACACCTCCAGCGTGGTGAGAACGCCGGATGCCGTGGTTATAAAACAGAAAATACCGGGCACAGAAAGTGAAACTCTGGGTTTTCTCGTGCTGGGTTACGGCTTGCAAAATTTGAATAAAAAGATCAAACAGGTGCGATTGGTCACGGTGATCATTACGTTTTTGTCCTTTTTAATCGGATTTGTATTCATTAATGGTGTCATCAAACGCATCACCTTTTCCATTTCTAAGTTGTACCAACAAATGCAGGAAATCATAAAAAAAACTTTATACACAGGAGACGTGGCGGTTTCTTCTCAGGATGAAATCGGCCGCTTAGCCAGGCTCTTCAATCAAATGATGGCGGACTTAAGACTGCGGCACCAACGCCTGCTGATTTCACAAGAGCGTTACCAGAACTTGTATGAAAACGCGCCGGCGATGTTTTTTAGCCTGGATGCGGAGGGCAGAATTTTGGACTGTAACCAGCACGCATTGCAAGCTCTGGATTTTGATAAACACGAAATTGTAAATAAATATTTAAGCGAATTCGTTCAAACTGTGGAACCACATGAGCTGGGTTGGCCGGCTATCTGGCACCAAATAACGCAATCTGGTGTCGTGGCTGACGTTGAGCTCAGAATCTTACCAAAATCCGGACCCGCCATCGATGTTCTTATGAATACAACCCGGCTGCGGAATGAAACAAGTGAGGTTTCTGCCGGTGAGGAAGTTGGCTCGGACAGTGAATTATACAGCGTCGCATTCAGCGACATCACGCGCTTAAAGCAGTTTGAGCACGAAATCATTAAAAATAACGAAGAATTAGCCGCGCTTAATTCGGTTATCATGAAAGTCAATGAAAGTCTAGAACTGGATAAAGCCGTTGACGGGGCGTTACTGCGCTTGATTGAAATTTTTTCAGCCACCCGGGGTTGGGTGACTTTACAAGAAAACGATCATGCAAAAGTGGTTTCTTTTGTTGGATTCAGATCATCCCGGGAAGCCCGAACTTATTATCAGGATTTCTGCGGTGCTCAGCAGATTTCAAAAGATTGTGCAGTGTGCGTGAATGCCCGTTCTCAAAACAAAGACAAAATTGTGGAAGGCATAATACAGAGCCCACATTCAGACGAGGGTCTGTTTAGAATTTGCGTCCCCCTTTCTGCTAAAGGCAATTGGATCGGCACTTTTGTTTTGCTATTTGAAGATGAACGCACCGGTCAAACCATCAACCGAAGTTTGCTGGCTTCTGTTCAATACGAGCTGGGAATCGCGGTCATGCATGCCAAACTCTACCAGGAGCTCAAGGAGGCCAATATTAAACTGCAAGAACTGGACCGCCTAAAATCAAATTTTGTTTCCGATGCGTCTCACCATTTGCGCACACCCTTAACCCTCATTAAAAGCGGTATTGAAATCGCCAGAAAGTGGGAGAAAAATCCTGAAAAGAATCAGGAGGTGCTGCACATCGTGGCAGAAGAAACGGAATACCTGTCGAAAATCGTCGACAATTTGCTGACGCTGGCCCGAGCCGACACCGATAATATCGCCGCCTTGCAGGACACGGTGGATTTTTCTGCCATTTGTGAAAGTCAGATGAAACACGCCCGCAAAATTGCTGAAGATAAAGGCATTGAGCTTCATCACCAAATCCAAAAAAATTGTTACGTTAGCGGCGATTCCAACCGGCTTAACGAAGTGGTTTTTAATCTGTTGGAGAACGCCCTCAAATTTTGTAGCACCGGGCACAAGGTCGGTCTCAGTCTGGCGTGTTTCAACGAGGAAATTATTCTGAAAGTGACTGACACCGGACTAGGTATTCCCGCAAATGAAGTCGATAAAATATTTGATCGTTTTTACCGCGGTAAAAATTCCAAACACAAAATAAAGGGCTCGGGACTGGGCCTGGCCATCTGCAAGAGCGTGGTGGAAGCGCATAATGGGAAAATTACCGTGGCCAGTATTCCCGGCCAGGAGACCGTTTTTGAAGTGCAGCTAAAATGTCTTTCCATTCATTCTGAAATTTCCACGCAAACATAAAATGAAGGCATTCCTTACAAAATCTTTGCTTTTTGTTTTCTGAAGTTTATATTGGGAATTATTTTATTTTTACCTCTTTTCACCACTCAAATCGAACCCCAATCTTTCATGAGGGAGAACAAGACATGCACTGGCTGAAATTCGTCATTTCTTTGGTCGTTACATGCGCGTTGATCGTTATTTTAAATATAAAAATTGCCGCCCTGCCGCCGCTGGGAAAATTCCTCGATCCCATTCACGGCTTCTGGCGAAACACGAAATTTTCAACCGAAGCAAATGAAATAACCACGCATGTCACCGGTCTAGAGGAATCGGTAACCATTTTATTGGACGACCGGCAGATTCCACACATTTTCGCCGAAAACGAGCACGATTTATATTTTGCTCAGGGATATGTTACAGCCCAAAACCGGTTGTGGCAGATGGAGTTCCAGACGCATGCAGCCGCCGGGCGGTTGTCTGAGATCATCGGCCGGCGCGCCCTTGAATACGACCGCTTTCAACGCCGAATCGGCATGGTTTACGGCGCTGAAAAAGCCCTGCAATTCATGCAGGCAAATTCTAAAATCAAGGCGGTGGTACAGGCTTACACAGATGGCGTGAACGCCTACATCGAATCGTTGACGCCGGCGGAATATCCGCTGGAGTACAAAATATTGGATTACGAACCCGAAGCCTGGACTCCGCTGAAGTGTGCGCTGCTGCTCAAATACATGGCCTGGATGCTCACCGGCCGCAGCTCGGACTTGCAGATGAGCAACACCCTGGCGCGGTTTGGACCGGAGGTAATGGATGAGTTGTTTCCGCACTACCCCGCGAACGCGGACCCGGTGATTCCCGTCGGTACTCCGTGGAATTTCAGTCCGATCAAATTGAAAATGCCGCAACATTTTTTCACCCCCAAAATAGTCGACAAAATTTTACCGCTCCAGGCTGACGCCGCGAATGGCAGCAACAACTGGGCAGTATCCGGCAAAAAAACCGCCAGCGGTTATCCGATTTTGTCTAACGATCCCCATTTGGAATTGAATTTGCCATCCATATGGTATGAGCTGCAGCTCGTGGCACCGGGTGTGAACGTTTATGGGGTCACTTTGCCGGGCTCGCCGAATGTCATCATCGGATTCAACGAAAACATCGCCTGGGGGGTCACCAACTCGCAAGCCGATGTCATGGACTGGTATGAAATTCAATTTCAAGATTCCACCATGAACGCTTACTGGTATGATGGGAAATGGCAGGCCACGCAGCGCCGCATAGAAATCATCCAGGTTCGCGGCGGCGAAACTGTCGTCGATACCGTAGTGTTCACGCATCATGGGCCGGTGCCTTACCTGAAAACCGAGAAGCCGTTCAGCCGTCAGGTGCCGCCCGGCTATGCCGTGCGCTGGCTCGGCCACGATCCCACTAGCGAAGCGCTGGCGTTCTACAAACTCAACCGGGCACAGAATTATGATGACTACGTGGCTGCCCTGGCCGATTACGGCTGCCCTGCACAAAATTTTGCTTTTGCAGATAAACACGGCGATATCGCTTTATGGCACAACGGAAAATTTCCGGCGAAATGGCGCAATCAGGGCAAGTACATCGGGGATGGCAGCGATCCCCGTTACGATTGGCAGGCCTGGATTCCGCATGAGCAAAAGCCGCACATTAAAAATCCCGAGCGCGGCTTTGTCAGCTCAGCCAACCAGAATGCCACCGACCCCTCGTATCCCTATTTTTTGAGCTGGCGGTTTGCGTCGTCCAATCGCGGCCACCGAATCAATCAGCTTTTGTCGAACATGGAAAAGATTACCCCCGATGCTATTCGACGCTTGCAGCTCGACACGCGCGATTTACAGGCAGAAGCCTTGCTGCCAACCTTGCTCGATCTGGTCGAGAGAGAAAATCTGAGCGCGAGTGAATCCGCGGTTTTGAAAGAATTGCATGCCTGGAACTTCCATTTTGATGCCGACAAACTCGCCCCAACGATTTTTGATTTGTGGTGGAACAAACTCTTCCAGACCATCTGGCAGGATGAATTCGGTGGGCAAATCGGCTACCTGCGCTATCCATCCGGAGATAGAACCATTCAGATGATCACAAAAGAACACCAGGCAGAATGGTTTGACGATGTGCAAACCGAGCCCATTGAAACATTGGCTGAATTAGTCAATCGCACTTTTAAAGCGGCTTTCAACCAGATGGTAGAAGAACGGGGTGAAATAAGTGAAAAGTGGCAGTGGGGCCAATACAAAGGCACGGACATTTTGCATCTGGCGCGCATTCCGGGCCTGGGTAGGATGGACCTGGATGTGGGCGGCGATCTGGGCATCGTCAACGCTACTGGTCGCCGGCACGGGCCTTCCTGGCGCATGGTGGTGGCGTTTGAGCCGGAAGTGAAAGCCTGGGGCATTTACCCCGGCGGGCAGTCGGGCAATCCGGGTAGCCCGCACTATGATGATTTTATCGAAAGTTGGGTTAAAGGGAAATTAGCGGAGCTGCTATTTCTGAAGTCCCCAGAAGAGCAAGATGAGCGAATTGTGTCAAAGTTATTTTTGGAGGGAAAATGATTTTTGCCGTTCTAATGATCTTAGTGGCCGGGTTTGTGGCAGAGCTTGTGTTGCCCTGGTGGTCGATTGCGCTGGTGGCGTTGGTGGTTGGCTGGTGGCGAAGCCAATCCGGCTGGAGGGCATTCTGGGCCGGCTTCGTCGGCATCGGGCTGCTGTGGCTGGCAACCGCAGGCTACTTTCATTTCAGCTCTGGCGGCATTCTCACCACCAGAGTGGGGGAGATGTTCCATATTTCAATTCCTGTTCTGTTGCTGTTCATATCGGCTGTGATTGGAGGTTTGGTGGGCGGACTTGCCGCGATGACCGGCTACCAATTAAGAGCCGCTTTGAAATAAGTCGCATTCCTGTGACTGTCCCAAAAGTCGCTTTTTTTCCTGAGTCCTTCGTCAAGCTCTGGATTGACTGCGTCGATGAAAGAGTGTCGTCAGTTGCAGAGAAACAGTTATGCTTTTCCGAAATGACTTCAGGACTCAGCATGAAGACAAGTGCATTGAGAGTCTTTTGGGGCACAGCTCGAGGTTTAATTCTTTGACGACAGAATTAGAAATGGTCGAATTTATTTTCATAAGATAATAAACTAAACGTAAATAGAAAGGCTTTATCAAGATTGTTTTGTCGCACTTAAACGATGCTTTTGTGAGATTAAGATGAAAAGGGAAGTTAATTTAAACCCATGCACTGGACAATGCGCAGCACAAAAAAATACCGGGTGCTTGACTTTCCACCGCAGTGGAAAGGTTTGAGGAGGAAGCACCCGGCCGTGGAACGGAGGAATTTAATCCATCCACCATAAAATTGTCTTGCATTATGACGAAAAATAGTAAACGCTTTTTGTGCGGTTAGCGCAATTGCCCGATGGTGTTCATGGCCTTAAATTTAGACTCGTGCAGCATGCCACAAGCTTTGACACCGCGGAATAGATAAAACAGCGCCAGGCCATGAAATCCTATCCCAACAAAATCTTGAACAAACAGAAACAGTAGGCCATCTAATGAATACACGATCATACCGATAGCAAAGGCCCAGCGATTTCCGAGACGGGCAAAGTAGCCGAAAAGCACAAAAAAACCTACTATGAAGACGTTGACACCGAAGAAGAAAGCGAGCGCGCTGTTCCCCATGCCGTTAGCCAATTCGAACCCAATACCGTCGATGATCTGGGTGACGCCCATTCCGATGATGAAGTTGACTTGACCACCAAACATAAATACCAGCGAATTGACCAGAGACAACCCCGCGATCCAGAAAAACCAGTTAGCCCCCGAAAGCATCTGTGATTCGAGGTGGCTCTTTTCTTCTTCTAAATATTCGTAATTTGAATCCATGCGATCATCCCTCTCTTGAAATTTCTTGATACATTTTATGGTCCATTAAAATGGCCAATGAAAATCGAAGAGATTTTACATAAATAGACAAATCTTTTACTGAAATTCTCTCAGTTTATTTTGCGTTTTTTCGAGAGTTGTTTTGATGAGGAATATGACTCAACACAGCGCAAGTGATGAAACTGACGGTGAACTCGGATCAGCAGGGTGGGATGAAACAAACCTGATTTGTTTCATAGTTCGATACTTTCGGGCTTGCATGAAAATTTCAGCCCCAGGTTTATTTGTCTATAACTCGACAGCGGTTTTCAATTCTTTTTCTTGGTTAAATCTGGCCATCGCCAATTGAATCAGGCGGTCGATCAATTCAGAGTAGGGAATGCCGCTGATTTCCCAAAGCTTGGGATACATACTGATTTTAGTGAAGCCCGGAATGCTGTTCAATTCGTTCACATAGAGTTTTTGGTCTTCGGTCAAAAACATGTCCACCCGCGCCATGCCTTCGCAGCATAACACTTTGAACGTTTGAACCGCCAGCTCCTGAACTTTCTTGACGATTTCATCTGACAGTTTGGCCGGGATTTCAAGCAGCGCTCCCTGCTCATCGATGTATTTGGCTTCGTAGGAATAGAATTCGTGTTGAGGGACGATTTCCCCGGGCATCGAGGCGATGGGATCTTCGTTTCCCAGTACCGAGCATTCGATCTCCCTGCCTGCGATGGCCTCTTCTACGATGATCTTATTATCGTAATGAAAGGCGTCCTCAACCGCGTTTTCGAATTGCGCAAGCGATTCAACTTTGTGAATGCCGACGGAGGAGCCGAGATTCGCTGGTTTAATAAAAATCGGCTGGCCCAGTTGCTTTCTAATTAGTTCGAAATTAATTTGGTCTTTGTTTTCCCGCTGAAAAACTTGAAAATGGGCGTTCGGGATGCCGGCGTCGCGTAGTAATCGCTTCATCACATCTTTGTCCATGCCGACAGCGGATCCTAAAACTCCCGCGCCCACGAAGGGCACATTCGCCAGTTTCAACAAGCCCTGAATGGCGCCGTCTTCACCGTAGGTGCCGTGCAATACTGGGAACACAACGTCTATGCTGCCAAAGGAAGCGTGATCGTTCACGCTTACCAGCTCGCGTTCCCCGCTGCTGCCAGTCACCAACGCAACGTTCTTGTTGGATTTGTTGAGGGCGATGAGTTTTGGACTTTCTGCGTGCAACAAATAATTGGAAGCTTCATTTAAGTACCAGCGTCCCTGTTTGTCGATGCCGATCAAGACCACTTCGTATTTACTTTTGTCGATGGCTTCTATGACATTTTTCGCCGACTGCAGGGAAACTTCGTGTTCAGCGGATTTGCCGCCGAAGAGGATGGCTACGCGGATTTTATTGTTCATTGGTTCTACTTATTCCATATCTTCCTAAAATGCTTCTCTGCAAAGGAGTTGTCTAGTATAAGATCATTTTTAATCACACAAATAGATTTGCCAGTTTTGGCGATACTCTATTAATTATTCGTCTACATATAAGAATTTTTTATCGAATATGACAACATTATTCCTAATGGGGTCAAAGAGCCTTCAAAAAACCCTTTCTGGTCGTGGTCAAATTCGAAAAATGATACTTTCCCGTTCAAACCATTTCGAACAAAAAAACAGACTCAATCCCGCCAGCAGAAAAAGCGACGCGTAAACTTCGGCTAATAATCCGATTTGAATGGTGCCGGAAATGATGTCTTTGGTGGCCAGCGAAATGTTCAATATGGGCATGAGGGCGGTGGTGGAATTGAGCGTCATACCGGGCAGCAGACCAATAACCGCCGGCAGAATAACGATGATATTCAACGGGGTGATCAGGCTTTGGGCTTCTTTGAAGGATTTGGCGTAAATGGAAATAGAAAGTAAAATACCTGCGAAAAATATTGACAATGGCAGCAGAAGCGACAAAACCAGTGCGATCGACTTCACTTCGAGAATGCCCATGAGCAAATCCAGAAAATCTTTTGGAATTTCCGGCATTCGTTTTATGGATAGATAAAGTCCGATCATCGCGATAGCCGCGGATGTGATACCGGTTAAAACCACTACCCCATACTTACCCAAAAGGATTTGAAAACGATTTGCTGGTGAGGTGAGCAGAGTCTCGATGGTGCCGCGTTCTTTTTCGCCGGCTCCGAGATCGATAGCCGGGTACATGCTGCCCATAAAACAAAAAATGATAAACAAATAGGGTAGAAATCCGCCGATTGCCTGACCCAGACGTTCTTTTGGGGTAGCGATATTCACTTCCACCAGGTTTAATGGCTCGGCAATCTTTTTGTCTAAATTCAATTCATTAAAACGTCTGCTGATCAGGGTTTCTTCGTATTCATCAATTAATTTTATCAGGCGCCGCTTAGTAATGTTGTCGCCCTCTTCGGTGGATTTGTAGTAAAATGTAATTCTACCAGATCGCAGTTCTTGCACGCGCTGATCAAAATTTTCTTTGAAGATGATGGCAGCGTCCAGGCTGTCAGACCTGATGAAGCTTCGAGCGCTGTCCGGATCGATGTTTTCTACGATTTTCATATCATCGCGTTCCTGCAATTTTTTTATGAATTCTGCTGCTTGTGCATAATGAACCAGCCCGACCTTCAGTACTTTTTCCTTAGCTTTTTTAATTTGGGATGTTTGCACCTTGGTCATAACCGTCATGATGACCGGAAACAGCAGCAGCGGCACCAGCACCATGGTAATAATCGTTCGCCGGTCTCGTAAAGTATCGATAAACTCCTTCCGGAAAATGGTCATGATTGTTTTCATTTTATTCCTCCTCTGTCAGTCTTACGAATTCATCCTCTAACGATTTGGACTGCATCTGTTTGACAAAATCGGCATAACGACCGTTGTAACGCAGGGTGCCTTTGTGGATGATAGCCAGGTCGTCGCTCAACAGGCTGACTTCCCCCATGATGTGGGTGGAAAAGATCACGGTCTTGCCCTGGTCGCGCATGTCTCTGATCAACTGGATGATGCTGCGGGCGGTGATGACGTCTAACCCGGCTGTGGGTTCGTCGAACACCACAATCTCGGGATCGTGAATGATGGTACGGGCGATGGAGACTTTTTGCTTCATGCCGGATGAAAGCTTGGCGATGCGTTGACTCGCAAAACTGTGCATCCCTAGACGATCAAAAATTTCATCCCGGCGTTTCTTTAGCAATTCCGCATCCATTTTGTGCAGATTGGCATAGTACGTAACCAATTCGTTGGCCGTCAGCCGATCATAGAGTTTGGTTGTGCCGGTTAAAAACCCCAGTCTGCGCCGAACTTCCTGCGACTGTTGCACCACATCGTAGCCAGCCACTTTGATCTTGCCCGACGTCGGTTTCAGCATGGTGGCGATCATGCGCAAAGTGGTGGTTTTGCCGGCGCCGTTGGGCCCTAAAAGTGAAAACACTTTTCCCGGCTCGCAAATGAAATTAATGCCGGCAACCGCATCGATTTGGTTGTTAGAAAAACCACTGCCCAGTTCGCGCTTTTGTTGACGACTGAGTTTAAACTGTTTTTTTAAATCCTGCACTTCAATCATGATCTTCGTTCCCTCCTCGAATTAGACCTTTAAGTAGAAAATTTAAAAATTCACAACGCGAAATACAAGGACAGAAATATCTACTACCATTCATTTTTTTTCATCGTCTCCAGGACGACGCACTTTTACCGTATATCCTATACCATTTACCCTGAAAAGGTGAACTGCAATCAATTTATAAATGCTTTCTATGTTACCATGCTAAAATTCTTTATATTGGCAGCCTCACTTTGTCACCACTGATTTCGTGAACCCCTTGCGTCCGAGCTGCTTATTAAACCAGGCCAGTATGCGTTCACCAATGTCCTGAATAAATTTGGGTTCCCGCGGGCCGTGGGCGGTTCTCGGATAAACGATCATTTCTGTGGCGCAGCCCTGACGTTTCAAAGCGTTGTAAAGCTCCAGCCCTTGCGATAACGGCACGCGCCGGTCGTTTTCGCCATGAATGATCTGGGTGGGAATCGTCACGCCCTTTACTTGAAACATGGCCGAGTGTTTCATGTACGTATCCAGTTTGTCCCAAGGCTCGCCGCCAAAATAGTCGGGCAAAAAACTCGGGATATCCGCGGTACCGGTGAAACTCATCAAATTAGTGACGCCGGCGCCCACACTGGCGGCTTTGAAGCGATTGGATTTGGTGACGATGAACGAAGTCATGTAACCACCGTAGCTCCAGCCCATGACACACAGGCTGTCCGGGTGCGCCACGTTCATCCCGACTACTTTGTTGACGCCGGCCATGAGATCATCGAAATCGCCAAAGCCCCAATCGTTGTAATTGGCAAAACGGAAATCTTTACCGTAACCGCTGCTGCCTCTGGGGTTCACGCGTAAAACCGCGAATTCCTGTTGTGCAAAAGCCTGAATCGGATATACCGAGCTGCTGGCGGTGTAATATTGTGTGTAAACCCCGGCGGGTCTGCCGTGAATCTGTAAAACCAATGGATAAGCTCTTCCGATGTCGTACGCGACCGGGTAGGTCAGCAGACCTTCGATTTCCCGGCCGTCTTTGGAATTCCAGGTGATGACGCTGGTGCGGCCCATGCGGAATTTGGGATAATCGGGATTGACGTTCGAGAGTTTGCGCGGTTTGAATTTGCTGACCGCACTCACGTAAACATCCGGCATAAGCTCGGTTCTCTGGTGCACGAAAACCATGGCTTTGCCGTTTCGACTGATGGAGACGCCGGTGAAATTTCCCGCGCCTGTGGTCAACGTTTTCGGTGCGGTGCCGTTCAGTGCCACTGAAAAGACGCGCCGGCTCGTGCGGTCGGTTTCCCGGAAGAAAATGTGCTTGCTGTCTGCCGACCAGCTCACCATCTGCGGCCGCCGGTCCGGCGTGGTGGCTAACTTTTTAGCAGCACCGCCCCGCACGGGCAGAACATAGATGTCGCGCGCAAAGGCCCATTTCGGCTCGCCGCCATCCGAAGTGTAAGCCAGCCATTTGCCGTTGGGGGAATACATGGGCGTGCCGTCGAAACCCGCGCCCGTGACCAGCTCGGTGACCGTGCCGCTATCGGTGGGCACCGTGGCGATATCGGTGCTGGGCCAGATGTCGGCTTTGGGATTTTTCTGGTGCGCAAAAGCAATGGTGCGGCCGTCCGGTGACCAATCGAAACTCACCACGTGAAATTCACCGGCGGTCAGCCGCTGCACCTTTTTCTTTTCACTCGCCCCCTCCACCGCGATGGTATAAAGATGCGCGTATTTGTAATCGTTGTCCAGCACTTTCATGTCGCGTTTGGCTTTTTTGTTTTTTGCTTGCTCTTCTGTTTCAGGTTCGTTCATGGTAAATGCGATTCGCTTGCCGTCCGGCGACCAGACATACGAATTGACGCCGGATTTTGCAGCAGTCAATGGCCAGGCTTCGCCGCCGGCCAGCGGCAGCAGCCAGATCTGGTTTTTCGCTTTGTCTCCCCGGGTAGAACGGAAAGCTAAGTACTTGCCATCAGGTGAAAAAGCCGGACGGCTGCACGATTTTTCGCCACGGGTAAATTGCCGGTTCATTTTGCCATCGGCACTGGTAACCCAGATGTGGGTTAAATATTCGGATTTTTCTTCGTTCATGATCGGTTTGGAAACGGTATAAGCGATGAGTCTACCGTTCGGCGAGATGGCGGTGGCGCCCACCCGGTTGAACTGGATCATGTTCTCGGGTGTCCAGCCCTGCTGGCTCTCCTGGGCCAAAACTGAACTGAAGGTGACTAATATGGCGATCAGCAACCAGCCGTAAAAAAGTATTTGTACACCACGATTTGTGTTCATGTTTTTGTTCCTTCCAAATTTGCATAATATTGGAGCTTGCCGCGAAGAACAATAAGTTCACTTAGAAAATATATTGTCGGTTTATTCTGGCACAAACAATGAATATTAAAGCTTTCCTATCATGATTAAAAAGCGCCACTGATTCACACGGATTTTCACAGATTAATAAAATTTTATTACTAATTCTTTCAGATATTGAACACAAATAATTACTGTTTTTTTAACATGGGATTCAATCTGTGGTCATCAGTGTTAATCCGTGGCATAGCATCCTGTCACGCTGTTTGTGAATGAATCAGAGACCTTTCTCAAATAACGACAACAAATATTCTAAAAAAAAGAGCGTAATTCGATTTGATAAAAAGACTCGTATTTGGAATTCCAAATTAGCGTTGTTTGTGTTCTTAGCGAACTTCGCGGCTTCGCGGTTTAAGTTTTTCAATTGCGGGAGAATTTAATAAGAATTAGATTTGAAGTCAAATATAAAAAAAGCCTGAACAAAAAGTATTCGCCCAGGCTTTGCAGTTCAAATTGGCAGCGACGTTTTTACACCGCTACCGCTTGTGACAGGTGATAGTTGAGATGCTGGGCAATTTCAGTTTTGGGACGCACGCCGCTCAGCCGCAGCACTTCCTGGCCGTTTTTGTAGAGAATCAACGTCGGGATGCTGCGGATGCCGTATTGCGCGGCCGTGCCCTGGTTTTCATCGACATTGACTTTGCCGACCACGATCTTGCCTTCGAAATCGTTGGCCAATTCTTTCACCGTCGGGGTGAGCATGTGACACGGCCCGCACCACTCGGCCCAGAAATCCACCAGCACGGGTTTATCTGAGTTTAAGACTTCGTCGTTGAAATTGCTGTCACTAAATTGCTTTATTTTTTCCATCGATTAGACTCCCTTTTTTCATCATTTCTGTAATTTGAATATTTCATCCTTCGCCTCCGCTCAGGATGAATATTTATCTAAATAATTAAATTATATAATGATAGTGCCTTCATAGTGAGCGGAATCGAACCATGAAGATACTAACTGACAGCCAATTCTGCTGAATTCTTATTTCATTTCACTAAACCAGAATAAATAGCTTTTTATTTCAACTTTTACTGCATTCAAATTTATTTCTTTGATGCAGCCGTATGAAAAAGGATGCACCCAAAAAGTAATTATTTTATGGATTTTTTGTTGATTTTAATTTGTGTACTGTTTATAATCATTTTCAAGCTGGTGCGCAACCAGACTTTCCTTCTCCACACCGACCAAAACACCGTACCAGCATATTAAAAAATCGCTGCGTCTCCCTGAAAACAATCGATCGGCCGCCATAAATGGCGGGTGGGGCGGATGGGTTGTTTGAAAGTATATCAAAATAATTTTTATAAATCGAAAATATCAGGACGGGCAACGGTTGCCGGCAAACCTTTCTGCAAGTAAACAGAGTACATGACCATTCTTGAAAAGAGATTGGTTTTTGAAATATCTGATAACGGAAATCTGAATTTGGTAGCAAGTGGTAAGATAAACAATAGTTAAAGTGTCGAAAGTAATTATAAATTAACCAGTTGCGTTTATTTTATAAAGCGTAGCATAAACATAGTTAGGCGTTCAATACGTCCCGCATCTAGCTTTTTATTAAATGGAGGAATCAGCAATGAAAGTAACTGATGGAAGCCAAGAGGTGATGAATAAATATGGAATATCGGTTTCGGTTAACAATAAATATATCTACAAAGGTTATAGGTATGATAGTTTAGAAGATGCGGTTAACTATGCAAAATCTGAGAAACCACCATTGAACCCCAAACTGGCGCAGAAACCATCACGTTTTCAGGTTACCTGGGCAGTAATTACGTTAGTATTGGCTTTTGGGGCATTATTGGTAATGACTAGTAGTGCGATTCCTTATTATCATTGCAGTCATTGAGAGGAGTGTAACGACGAAGCAATCTCCTGATATTCAGCAAGTTAGGAGATGGCTTCGCTGCGCTCGCAATGACAATTTGTTGTAACATTAATTAGGAAACGTTCTACTAGCGGTAACATCAGAATTTCATCTTGGTGGATACTTATCCTTATTTTCATGTTTTTTCGTGGAGGTAGTGTATTCGTAAAGAACTTTAAAAGCAACGAAACCAGCACCGCGGATGACTCAAGCGCTACAGTGAATAAGCGTTAGAGGATTTAAATTCATCACCTTAATACAAGTCAGTTTAAGTGTTTCGAAGACCATTTAATTCAGGTTTTTGTGAAACAAAGTAGGAAAGAATTTTAGAAAAGATGCACAGTGTAAGAGTACGTGGGAATAAGGTATCAGGATTAGAGTTTTTCACTAACATTATTTTTACGATTTTGGCATAGTCAAGATGCCTGTTTTCCACAAAACCCAGCTCGATGGGGATTTGTGCTCGCGTGCTCGACCCATCAGGGAATCCCTTTCGCAAGATTGAACCGGGGATTGCTCCTCCAAAATGGGCCAGAAAGGTGACCTCAAAAGTTTTGTCTGTGGCTTTGTCTTCTTGAAGCCAACAATTTATTAAAATGAAAGAAAGAGAAACATGTCGGATTGTGTGGGTGCGAAAATGCCTGGCGGGCTTTATTTTTTTGTTGGTTGCATTTGACCAGCGCAAATTTTTAACTTCAAAACTCGCGCGTCGTTTTTCACGACAGGTTTTTAAAGAGGTCGAAGAAAAATCCATACAATATCGCAGGATTGAATCGGGAATTGCAGCGAAGTCTGTTGTGCCAATGTAAATATATTTGGAGAGTGCATGTTGGATTCAAGAAGACGAATCTAAACTACTTGGTTAGAAATAAATTAATAATTTTTGAAAATAAGGCTAACAAAGGGAGGAGGAACGCATGGAAAAATACAAAGCGGGTTATATTGTCTCACGCCTTTTTGCTTTGGTTGGATGGTTATTTTTAGCCCCATTCATCCTCGCAGCTATTTTCCTTTTTCTTGGAAAAAATGTACAAGAACTTATGATGGTTGGTTTTCTAGGTGGTGTAGTAATTTATTTTGTTTTAGCTTTCTTCCTATTCGCAGTTTGGGGAATGTTGTTTATCGGTCTCAGCCAGTTAGCACGGGCCATATTTGACGCATCAAACAGCGTTGCACGAATGGTTGAATTGTTAGAAAGAAAGTAACACTCACTCAAAGTGAATTTGTGGTCCGTGTGCTTGACTTAACAGGAAATCCCCTTCGAATAATTGAACCGGGGATTGCATCCCCCCAAAACGGGACAGAACGACGACTTCAAAAGTCTTGTGTGCCGACTTCATTTCCTAGAACCCAATATTTGTTTAAATGAACCAAACAGATGCCTGTCGGATCAAGTGCGTGCAAAACTATCTGTGGTGGGCTTTGTTTTGTGCTCACGTCTGGCCAGTGTCAATATGCTTCTGAAGTCCATTCAATCTTTAAAAATAAACTTCTTTGCACACTCGCAGTATATTTCTGAAAAGCCTGAATTCTGCGTGAACTGAATCCTGGTGCATGCATACTGCGCAAAGCATCACGAGTCTGATTTCCATATCGTCGGGTACCTGCAACCGAAAAAAGTCAGTAGTTTTTATAGCGGTAAAATTTCTTGCTAAATTGTTCAAAATCAAAAAATCAAAGTTTAAAACCTTTGACATTTTAAATAAATGTGCTTAATTTATCCACATCTCTGCAAATATTAAATCTTTTGCCAAATCATACATTCTGTTTTAATAAGAAAAAAAGAAGATAATTTCATGAGCCCAAAAGCAAATTCTGTGGATGACAAAAAAGCGTGTACACTCGAAATCGAAACCATGCTAAACCGTTTTTGCGAGAAATATTTAAACGAGGAGCTGAGAGGTTACGCAGTAGAACTATGCACGACCCTGAACGGAAAAAGAACAATTAATATACAGCGGGGGCAGCCAGAAATATGGGCGGCCGCCATTATTTATGTCATTGCCCGCCTGAATTTTTTATTCGACAAACAAAATGAATATTTTATTACAGTAGATGTGATAAGTGACTTTTTTAACGCGAAAAAATCGACCATTGGCAATAAAGCGACCCAGATTGAAAAGGCCTGTAATCTGACAATAGGTGCAGAAGGATACTGCAGCAAGGAGATTACCGATGCCTTTACTTTTTATGGAACTCCTGAAGGGTTTATCATTCCGAAAAGTATGATAAGGGATCGGGAAATCATTGTTGAATTTGTAGAAGGGGAAGCAGCAGAGGAAATTGAAAAGTATGCGGAGAATCAGCGAAAATTGAGGGAGCAAAAAGAACAAGAGAAAAAGCAACGCCGGGCTGAAATAAACCGGAAAATTGCGGCTGAGAAGAAAGCGAAAAAGCAAAATAAAAATCAATTGAATTTACTGGATGATTTATAAAAGTTTAGAGTCCTAAATAATTAGCGACTATTCCGCCGTTGGCTACAGGAAGGACTTCTAAACCTTCCAGGTTTTTGAAACCTGGAAGGTTTAAGCAACCGCCAGGAATTCTGTCACTCGGTATACTTGTTAACCATTGCAATCCCACCTTTGCAAATATTCAGAATCTTGAAATTTCTCATGGTGTACAACCAATTTATCATCCCCGGCCAACAACCCACAGCGAAATGCCAATCGGTGAAAAAATACCGCACGAAATACGGTTTACTCCTTCAAAAAGTCAATCTGGGTCAGTTAAATATTTCTTGCTTTTTTATGCAAATTCGATTATTTTTCAAGCCTGATAATCAGCGCGATTTGCGTTTGTTTAAATGCGAGTTTAAATTAAATTTATCGTCTCCGGTAAGATTGCGCAATAATTGTGAAGAGACCCCTGGCTTTTGTTAGTGATACAAACTAAAGAGCTTTTTTAACCTTATTTAGGGATGTCAAATGAAATCGCCCAATTTGTCTTTTTTCGAAACCGTATTAGCTTTTTTTGATAAAGCCGCAGCCTTTACATCCTATCCACAGGGTTTGCTGGAGCAAATTAAATACTGTAACAGCATTTACCAATTTAAATTTCCTCTCAAAAACCAAGACGGATCGTATGAAATTGTGCAGGCGTTTCGCGTGGAGCACAGCCACCACAAGCTGCCGGTGAAAGGCGGCATCCGTTACAGCGAAATGACTACCGAAGACGAGGTCAAAGCGCTGGCGGCTTTGATGACTTTCAAATGCGCCCTGGTGGACGCCCCGTTTGGTGGGGCCAAAGGCGGCATCAAGATCGAGCCGCGAAATTATACCCCGGCACAGCTCGAACGCATCACCCGGCGCTACACCGCCGAGCTGGTGAAGAAGAACTTCATCGGGCCGGGCGTGGATGTGCCGGCTCCGGATTACGGCACTGGTCCCCGAGAGATGGCCTGGATTGTGGACACCTACTGCGCCCTCAATCCCGGCCAGATCGACGCCATGGCCTGTGTCACCGGCAAACCCATTGAACAGGGCGGCATCCAGGGTCGCATCGCAGCTACCGGCAACGGCGTTTATTATGGCGTGCGCCATGCGTTGACGTTTGAAGAGGACATGCAAAAGCTGGGTTTGTCCACCGGCATCCAAGGCAAGAAAGTGGTGGTTCAGGGACTCGGTAACGTGGGCTTTTACTCAGCAAAATTTTTCCAGGAGGGGGGCGCGAAAATCGTCGCCATTGCCGAATACGATGGCGCGATTTACAATGCCGAAGGACTGGATGTTTTGGCGGTGCAGAATTTTCGTCAGGAAACCGGCTCCATTGTCAATTTTCCCGATGCAAAAAACTTTGACAGAAGCCAGGACGCTCTGGAGTTTGAATGCGATATTCTCATTCCGGCAGCGCTGGAGCGTCAGATTACCGAAGACAACGCGCCTCGCATCAAAGCCAAAGTCGTGGCCGAAGCCGCCAACGGCCCGGTCACGGCGGAAGCCGAAGCCATTCTCAACCAACGCGGGGTGATGATCATTCCGGACATGTTTTTAAATGCCGGCGGCGTAACGGTGTCTTATTTTGAGTGGCTGAAAAATCTCAGTCATGTGCGGTTTGGGCGCATGAGTAAGCGCTTTGAAGAGGCTTCCAACGTCGCCATGTTGAACGCCGTGGAAAAAATCACCGGTAAAAGATTCTCTGCAGAGGAACGCAGTCTCATTTCCCGTGGCGCCGACGAGATCGATCTGGTCAATTCCGGTCTGGAAGAAACCATGATCAACGCTTACAACGCCATCCGCGAAACCATGCTCAATACCGAAGGAGTGGAGGACCTGCGCACGGCCGCCTTTATCTGCGCCATCAACAAAATTGCGGTTTCGTACATGCAATTGGGGATTTTTCCGTAATCTCCATGAGTGAATGAAGGGAAAAGCGAAAATGGAAGTTTGCGGATAGAGGAAAGAAGATAGAGGATAAAAGATTGAAAATGGAAGATAGCGTGGGAGGGTTTTTATAAATGAAAATAGATTTAGTGGAGGGATTGAGTTGAGTACGCTTGAGTCATACTGGTCGGATAAAGTGGTTTTGGTTACGGGCGCTTCTTCTGGACTGGGTTGGGCCATTGTCGAAGCCCTGGCGCCTTACGGAATTCATTTTGGATTGCTCAGCCGGCGGCGGGAAAAACTGCAGGCGCTGGCAAGTAAGCTGCGGGAGAGCGGCAGCTCTTTCTGGCTCAAATCGTGTGACGTCAGGAACAGGGAAGAGGTAGTTTCTTGCGTGAAAGAATTTCATCGACAAATCGGACGGCTGGATGTGGCCTGGATAAACAGCGGCATCAGCCGGGATACCTCCTTTGAGAACTGGCGCTGGGAAAATATGGAAGACGTCATCGATACCAATTTAAAGGGCGCCATTTACACCACGCAAGCCTGTCTGGAAATCATGGCGCCGCAAAAATTTGGTGCCATCGTAGGGATCGGCTCCGCGGCGTCCATGCGGGGTTTGCCCCGAAGAAGTATTTACAGCCTGTCAAAAATCGGCCTGGATTATTATCTGCAGAGCTTGACCGCAGAGCTGCCCGACATTCAATTCACCGTAATCCACCCCGGCTTCGTGGATACCCCCATCAACGCGGGCAATCCCAATCGTTTCTGGATGTTGACTCCTGAAAAAGCCGCCAAACTCATGGTGCAGGCCGTAGCCCGGCGCAAACGTCTGCTCATCTTCCCATTCCGAATGCGCCTGCTCTACCGCTTGATTCACAACTTGCCGCGTACATGGTATTTCAAACTGGCGCGCAAATTGAACCATTTAGGCCGGCCGATGGAGTCCGCAAAATCCGTGGAAGCAGCAAAAAGCGCCGTTCAAACGGATTCCGTTTCCTAAAATCCTAGCGGCAGTCGATACAGCACCGACAGCCCGTTGTAATTTTTCCCCACCTGATAGAGTGCGATCCAATTCTGAAACCCCACGCCCAGCGAAACCATGGGACGCGAACGGCTCTCTGGCGGGTCGGCCCAGCCCACGCCGCCGGTGAGGGAAAAAGTGGTCCAGCCAATGGCTTTTTTCAAGTCGTTGTAGATGGCTTTGTAGCCGAGGTACAGGCTGTCGGCGGTGCTGAGCAGCTCTTTCTGAGCTGCTATATGCTCGTTGGCATTTTTCTCAAAGGTTGAATATTTTGCCAGCAAGGTGTCGTTTATGGCGAGCACTTTTTCATGGCGTTCGATGACTGCTTTCAGGGAATCGATGATTTTTGAGCGTCGATCGGCGATTCGGCGCTCCATCAAATAATAATCTTTGCCGTCCATCTGGACGTACCAGAGATTGGCGGTGCGTTTTTCAACGGGAAAAGATTGATCCCCGCGTTGTATGATCAATTCCTGAGCTGCGGCTAAAGAGATGGTCGCCATCAGGTAGATGAATAGGATGCCTGTTTTCATAATGTTCTCCAAATTGGTTTATTTCAGCGAGGCTTCGATTTTGGCCAGGGAATCGTCCACCGACATGTTCTCGAATTCTTTTTCGATTGCATCCATACGTTCGGCCAGCTCATTGTCTGCTCGCATGATGCCTAAACCCGCTTGCACTTTTGCCTGGTCGAGCGCGGTTTTGGCTTTTTGATAGGCTTCATCGGTGATCTGAGCTTTTTCTTTGAGCTCATCATACTCCGCTTCCAGTTTTTTCAGCTCCTCTTCGCGCTCTTTGAATTTTTCCAGCAGTTTTTTGCGCTGCCAGGCTTTAAAGAAAAAGAAGCCGCCCATGCCGATCAGAGCCAATAAAATCGCCCAGGAATTTTTACTGGTGGGTTTGAATTCTTTTAAAAAGAGAAAAAGAATGACTACAAAGATTACGCCGAAAATGATAAAGTCAGCGAAGTCTCTCAGCGTGCTGAGTATTTTCAGTAAATTCATTGTCCCCCTCCTTTCGCACGGGCTTTTTTGCGCTTTTCAATTTTTTCAATGTAGCTGATGACTTCATGCAGCGGCTCCGACCCGATGGAAATCAAGGCTGCCGTCAGCAGAATTCTGATCATTTCGATGTTGGTCACCGCCCGAAGAATTTTCACATCCGGCAGCAGGTTTTCGACAATGGCGATGATGTCGAGATTCAAGATCACCACGAATCCCAGCGCCAGCAAAAACGCCACGATGCGGCTGGCCATGCGGATGAAATTCATGCGAATCAGCTCCGCTGAAATGATCTCTTTTCCGCCCGGGTAGGGTTTTTCGGTGAGCACCTTCCATTTGATCCAGCTAAACAGGTTGGCTTTGCTGTCTGCCGGGTCGGCCTGCATGCCGTACAAGCGCTCAAATTTTTGCTGGTATTTCCGGGCTTTGCGATTCCAGACTTCGTACTTATTCCATTTAAATTCAAAATATTTAAAGAAGGTCACCAGAATTTCGATTACCCTTTCGATAAAAATCGCCAGGATAAAATAAATAAAGAAAATAAACGTCATCATTGAAATGACTTCAACTTTGTTCATGATCGCCTCCTATGCTATGACCATTGGAGAGGCTTTGAAGTCCTCCAACGCCAGTTTGAAATTGTCATCTTCGCCCCACAATTTGGCATACGCCCGCACTTTTTTTCGGTACATGTCGTGCGGGAAATTGCCGCCCGGACAGGCTTTGGGCGCCAGCTCATAATGCGGTACGATGCCTTTTGGAAATTCGGGATCGTCTTTCGTGGGAAATCGAATTTCGATGTTGTGCATCAAACTCCACAGTGCCGTGATCCTGGCTGCCGACTCCACCTGCTTGAGGGTGGGTTTTAGAATGCCGTAGCGGCCATCCGGGTTGGAAAAGGGCACTCGGGGATTAGGTTCAAAGTTGCCGTGCAAAGCCACACCCAACGAGTGGGCGTTGTAGCCGCGGGCATGATTGCCGAACCGGTCCCAGCGGCACAGCGCGTGGATGGTGCCGTCTTTCATGATGACGCAGTTGTAACCGGTCAGCCAGCCTTTGCGGTCAAACTCTTTGATAACCTCTTCAAAGGGCGCCTCGGAATGCATGGCTGTGTGGTGGTAAACAATGAGGTCGATGGGTTTGCGAAACAGGTGAGTGTGCTCCAATCTCGCTGGCCGATCGCCGCCGCTGTAAGTGAACCCCACGAGGTCTTCGACGGTTTTCAACTCGGGAGCGGGGGCCGCGACTGCCGGCACAAGTGGTGCGGGTTTGGCGGTGGCGGCTTTGGTGATCGGTAGCGCTTTTTCTGCTTGCACGGTCTCTTCTCTGGCTACCACAATTTTCCGATTGATGATGAAATTCATGAGAAAGTTGACCGGCTTGCTGCCCGCTCCGATGATGACGCCGGTGATCACGAATTCCCACCATTCCGCCTGGTTTTGAATTTCGGCAAAATTCTTTAACTCCTGTGCCCATCGGATAAAAACCCATATTGAAAATTTCATGACGTAACAACCCAGGATGGCTACAAACGTGGCGATGATCTGGATCCAGAACTCCTTCAGTACGGCCAGCGCTTTTGGTGGTGAAATGAATTTGACATCGAAACGCGACTCCGGCTGGGTGTACGCTTTGTTGGGATGAGGTTCAATTTCCCGGGCTTCCGTTACCACCGAGGGTGTTTTGAGAACATCTTCTTCCTCTTTGGCTCTTTTGGCATGCTGTAATTCGGCTTTGATCTGCTTGCTGCCTTCCCATTCGGTGGTGGATTTCATGACGATCAACTGGTTCATCAACCAGTTTAATATGGCCATGAGTCTTTCCACCACCAGGGACAATGTGAGCATGATGCCTAACTGAGCTAAAAAAGGCGCTAATGGCAAAAATTGCTCATTGCTCATAAATGGCTCCTTTGCATTTATGGATGGATAAATAATTGGATTTAATTAATTTACTTTTTACCTCCCTGAAACAGCAGGATCTAACTCATTTTAGAACGTCTAAAGAATGATTGGTTGGGACGGAAAAGAGGTCATTCAAATGATGCTTAAAAGTAAAAGAAAATAATCAGAGCGCTTTAAAATGTCAAGTAAAAACTCCCAGCTTTTTAAGTGGAGTTGAGTGATGGTCTGTCTTTTATATGAGATCTCGATGATATTGGTTGATTTGTCTTTCTTTTATGATTAAATTTGTCGTATGAAAATGTTTGGCCCGGAGTCTCGGTTGTGGGGTAGTGTCGAGGATGGAAGATAGAGGTTTGACAGGCAATTTCCGATTTGTGATTTCCATTCAGAAAGTGTTTTCATGATGGGAAATTTTCTAAAAACACATACGAAGTTTGACCACATTTTTTTTATGGTGTTTGGGGGCATAAAATGCAGCTAACTCCGTTTAAAAGAATCCTCGTCGCGTTCAGCATTTTCGGACTGATTTTATTCTTGGGAAGCGTGGGGTATATGATCATCGAAGGGTGGTCGCCAACCGAGGCGTTGTATATGACCGTCATCACCATTTCTACGGTGGGATTTCAAGAAGTCAAGCCGCTGTCAGATGTGGGGAGAATATTCACACTGTGCATGATCGTGGTGGGCATTGCCACGGTGGGATATGGGTTCGGAAACATTGCGGCATTTTTTGTTGAAGGCGAAATAAAAGAAATCTTTAAGGCACGAAAAATGAACAAAGTAATTGGTGAATTGAAAAATCATATCATTATTTGTGGATATGGCAACGAAGGCCGGCATGCCGGTGAAGAGCTGCAAAGAAGCCGGGTGCCTTTTGTTGTCATCGAAAAAGAGCCGGAATTAGTGGCCCGGCTTAGGGAGAGCGGCCTGCTGGTGATTCAGGGCGATGCCACCCATGATGAAGTTCTGATCAAAGCGGGCATTGTCACCGCAAAAGGCCTGATCGCTGCGGTGCACGAAGACGCCGATAACGTGTTTCTGACTTTGACGGCCCGTGGTTTTAATCCCAATTTGACCATCGTCGCCCGAGCCGCAGATGAGGCAGCGGTGCCGAAGTTATTTCGTGCCGGCGCCACCAAAGTGATTTCATCAGCGGAAATCGGCGGACGCAGAATGGCTTCGGTACTGCTCAGACCACAGGTGGTCAACTTTTTGGACGTCATCATGAGCGACCAGGAGCTGGCGCTGCGTTTGGAAGAATTCGACATCGGCGAAGATAGTTCGTTCATCGGCAAGTCCATTCGCGATCTGCACATTCGCGGCCGCACCGGCACCCTGGTCATCGCCTTTCAGCGGCAGGGTCAACCCATCGCCATCAATCCGTCGGCCGACAATGTGATTCAAGCTGGAGATGTGTTGATCGTGCTGGGCAATGAAAATCAGGTCGAAAAGCTGCAGCAGATGGTGCAGGCAAAGTCGCTTTCGATTTGATGTCATTTTCAAGCATCTAATGGATATGATTTGTCAATTGAGCCGCACGCACTCAATGCGTCCTTGGTCCTCTGTCCTATGTGTCTCAAAATTCAGCTTCCATCATCGATCTTGAATCCGGAATACGTCTTCCCCAATCCGTAATCAACGTGTGTAATCTATTCACTCAATGTGCATTGTTTGCGCACGTCCGGTAAATTGATTTCAGCTGGAGAAATTAAATGTAACGCTTCACAATGAATTCTTTTCACATTTTTCACGGTCTGAAACAGGCTGACCGAATAGCTGGCGTCGAAATGGAAGAGCGAGAGGATTGCAGAAGCCATTTTGATATAAGCCGTGTCTGGCATATCGTTTGCAATACTCATGAGCAAATTCTTCTGCATGAAATAAAGGGTCGAATCTCATCAAGTAGTCCTATCCTTCATAGAGGAAGTTACAAAAATTACGCAAATTATGTTAAAATGACGTAAGATTTTATGGAACGCGTAATTCAAAAAACTTGCAGGATTTCAACAGAGGATACTTCCTTTGCTCACAATTTTTATTTAAGTTCTTGTTTCGCAAAGCATCCATTCGAATTATTAAGATACTCTTTATAAAATATATTTTTCTTAAAAATAACGCAACATATTAAGAAAAAGCTTGACTATATTGCGTATTTATTATATATTTAATTCATTTTATGATACTCTTTTTTCTAACCGTATGATACTTAAACAGAATTTTGGGGGGGGTGATAATCGATAGGAGAAAATCTGAATTTAATTTCAGTTATATTTTAATATATCATAAAAGCTAAATAGAAAAATGTAAATTTTTCGTTCTTTCACCTGATTGAATCCAAAACAGCGATTAATTTAACGATAGTAACTTTCGAATGACCAAAGCGTGAGAGAACGATTTTTTTTGATATATTTTTATCAAATACATATTCTGCAGGGGGAATTTAGAGCTTAATTATAAAGCTCTATGAGGAGTCTGCTATGGACTTACGGAAGTTAATGAAATGTGTAGCAGTGCTGTCAATTTTACTTATTGGTAATTTGACGGCTTTTGCTGAATTGGAAGAAGCGGATCTCATTCTGAATGTTAGTGGAAATCAAAATAATAGAATTAGTCCAGGCGAGATTATCCATGTTATCGTTTCCGCCCAATCGAAAATTTCTGGTGTCTTATCCCTAAAAATCAAACCAACTGTCCCGCCTTTTGCCTTTAATTGGGATTCAAAAAGTATTTCCTGTGTTCCCGTTTGTTCGGTTAGCGACACCCTGACGTTAATACCAACTTCTGAAAATTGTGGAATCTTTTCCTTTATTATAGCAGCCCAATTATCCGGGCCTACAGGCTTTTTAAAAGTAGAAAAAAAGATGACCATTAAAGTCGTGCCCAAAATAACCCAGGAACCGCCGTTCACGCCCGGTGAGTCCAACACGATATGCTGGACGAATTGCAACGCCCTCCGTCAGGAGCTGTTTCAGTTTCCCGCAACCGGTTCAGGGAAATCTTCAGGCAGCCCGCAACGGTTGGCCACTTTTACCGACCAGCAGTGCCATGTAGTAGAAAATCTCACGGACGGCATTCGCTACGGCTATTTTGTTGAGGCCACTATTTTTAACAATGACAGGTTTGTGACTTTGCATTCCGACACCACTTACTCGACTCAAGACAACCTGCCGCCGCCCGCAGTCACGGTTGAACAGTTTACCGTCAGCGCCGACGGAGAAGTGACCATACAGTGGCCGCATCAACCGGACGAACTCGGTTATATCGAAAAATATATTTTGTTTCGCCGCAATAAAACCGTGCAAGCGTACACCGCCATTGACACCCTACCATTTTTCCCAGTCTCCGACATTTCACCGAAAAATTATTTTCCCGTGCTGCTGGAAGCCCGTGAATCGCTGTATTTGGATGGCGATTTAAAATTTGTTTTTTTGCCCCAGGAAATAAAGCGGTCTGCTTTGCTGAAAACATCCATTAAAGACCGCTGGCGCGAACAAGAGAATTTTCTCACTTTTCGTTTAAACGCCTCGTCCTTTATATATATTGCCCTGGACAAACGCTTCAAGTCCAAACCAGAATGGCTGGCGAGAAACTTCATTTTGTTCCGCCGCAATCTGCGTACTTCCCGCGGCCAGATGGAGCTCTACAAAAGCCGAAACGTGTTTGCCGCCGGCGAAGTCACCCTGGGTGGTAATTTTGCGGTGGGGGCGAGCATCATCAACGCGGTTCCGGATATGTACGCGGTCTTTGTGAAACCTGTGGAAGAGTTATTCCCGTTTGCTCAGGGAGAATCTATCCAATATACGGACACGTTAGGAGAGGTGCACGACTTAGAGACGTTTCACTATAAAATCCACGCAGCGGATGCGGCCGGCAACACAAGCGAAGGCAGCGACTCATCGCCGATAATTTTGGATTTGCACGGGAAATGTAAACCCATCATCACGGATTGGTTTGTGTTTGAAAACGACCGCGGCCAGCGATTTGCCAGGGGAGTCAAAAATACGATACGCGTACAAAATCCAAAATCGCAGATTGAGTGTCTCGGCTTCC
Source organism: bacterium (assembly GCA_046757025.1). Classification (GTDB taxonomy): domain Bacteria; phylum Zhuqueibacterota; class Zhuqueibacteria; order Oceanimicrobiales; family Oceanimicrobiaceae; genus JBHHXN01. The sequence continues at coordinate 19,633 of JBHHXN010000021.1, read as the reverse complement.
GTAGCACGGATTCGCTGCGTTTTCAGGCCGTGCGTGAAAACACCGAGCTGTTTGGCATCCACCAGAAGCAGGATGAGCAGGTGAACGTGTTCGATTCCGGCTGGCTCAGCCTGTCTGATTTACCAGAAAGTTTCAGTTACGAATTTGATCTGCTGCCCCCGGCAAAAGATCCAAATTTTGTGAGCGGCGTTAAATATTATTATCGGGCCGCTGGAAAAGATCGGTTTGGAAATATCAGCATCTGGTCGGACACGGTTTCCGCCATACAAGATTTTTTCCCGCCCTCGGATATCCACAATTTAACCGCACGTCCGCGCATTTTTGACGGCGGGGAAGATGGCTGTGTTGACTTGAGCTGGCTGCCGGCCTTCGATGAGGTGTCCGGTCTGAGTTCCTATATTGTTTATCGCAGTGGCGACGGCGGAGCCAGTTTCAGCGCTGTCGATACTATTTCAGGGGCAGAGACCTCCTACTGTGACGCTTTGTCTGCCATCGGGGTCAATCAAATCTTTCACTACAAAATCAGCGCCATGGATCGGGTGGGCAACGCTCGCTCCCTGGTCGATTCCGACCAGGAAGTCGCAATCAGAGCGTTGGTGGGGCCGCGTATTTTCCCGGATTCTTCCAACACCCTTTTCTGTTCCAGCGATATTTTAGGAATCAACCGCGATACCCTGTCCTTTGCCTGGCCCGGATTCAACAGCGAAAATGTGCAGGGGTATGAAATTGAAATAGTCAATCCGGACGGATCCCAAAACCGTAAGTTGATAAGTGCTCCGGTTAATCAAACTTTCGATTGTCCCATCGATGGCGGGGATGGCATCTACCGTTTGCGTATGCGGGCGTTTTATGTCAACGGCGATTCCACGATTTTTTCCAACACCATTACCTTTCGAAAGAAGGCGTCGCTGGCGGGAGTTCAAAACCTGACTGCGGTACACGAATCTGCGCCCACGGGCGACATCCTGCTTTCCTGGACCCATCCCGATAGTTTGGAAATTGTGGAATATCGGATTTTCACCTGGCCGCAAGGGGCACCCCAGCCAGAGACGCCGGCTGCGGTGCTTCCCGGTGACAGCTTGCAATGGCGGCACGAATTTGAAAAGCATTCCCTGCGTGCTTATGAGTGCAACAATTATTTGGTGCAAGCGCGGGATTGTTTCAACTTGATTTCTCTGGTCAATCCCATCGTCGGCCAATTTTCCAATCGTGCGCCGGAATTCACGAAAGACCAAACGGAAATCGACCAAAATAACATTAAGGTGTTTTGGAATCGCCCTTCACCGAGATTGCCCGGCACCGATGACTTCTACGTCGAAATGTTGGTTTTTAAAGACGTTACCGATTCCGCGCCGGTGCAGGTGGATACGCTTTTTAATAAAACAGACTACACTTTATTTAATGCCTTTTCCGGGCACAATTATTATTTCCAGGTTCGGGAAATTTTGTTGGGAGATACCGGGCAGGGATGTGCCGAGCAATTTATCAGCCATCCTGCGCCGTTTTTAGTGGTGCCGCTGGACAATTTACCCGAACCGGTAGCGTTTGACGTGCAGGCTCTGCCGGTTCCGCCGGGTACTGCATCCGGGGATATTTTTCTGTCATGGCAGGGCTATTCCGAGGAAGCGGTGAACACGTTTTTGGTGCAGTGGTCAGAAAAGGGGTCAAAAATGATTTTAGATTCTACAAAAGTGGTCGATGTAGATACGTTGCTGATACGGGGATTTGATATCTCAAAAATCTATTCTTTTACGGTTACGGCTATTGATTTTTTGCAGCAGCGTTCAAATACCATCACGGTACAGGATGCGCACTTCAAGCCATTCTGGGTGTTTACACCGAAGTTGCTGGAAGTGAAGCCTTCCTGTTTTCGCGATAGTTTGGAGCTGGTCTGGTCGTGGGTGGATGAAAATTTGTCGATAGTAGCCGATAATTTTGGCGCCGACAGTCTGGTCATTGAGCTGAGTATCGATCCCGATTTTAATTTTAACAAAAGTACCAAAAAGTTGGGTTTTAGTCGAAGACACACTTTTCATTGGATGCCGGATTTTCCCTTCGCAAGCGTGCAAAATGAAGTGGTTTATGCCCGAATTCGAGCGCAGGACCGCTGGCAGCATCTGTCACCATGGTCAACAGACTACCCGCAACTGGGGGCGATTTCCGGTCACTACGATGCCTTGCCGCCGGCTATCGTGACCAGCATGGTCGATTCCACCGCGGCACCCGACTTTGGTGCGCCGGGAGAGGTCAACGTGCACCTGAGTTGGATCGCGGTTGATGACAATTGCAGTGGCACCTGGTACTATGAAATTACCCGCGACGAGGAAGTTCTGGCCAGAGACAGTAGCCGCGCTGATGTGTATAAATTTGTTGACCGTCGGGTGAAAATCAATGACAATTTTTTAAACTTACAGTGGCAGGTACACGCGGTGGACAGCCTGATGAACCGCCAGACTTTGGCGAAAGCCGGCAGCGTGCCATTCATGATCAGCCCGCCTGATTCCGGTTGGTGTTTGGATGACACCACGTTTTGCTGGAGTTCGGGACAGTCAACCGCGCCGGCAAGTGAAATGGTTTATTTCCTGGAAGGTGCACGATTTGTGGAACTGTTTGGCAGCCCTATCACCAATGTCTTCATTGGCCCGTTGACAGATCAATGTACGAATTTTAAAGTGCCCTGGGAGGGTATTTACTGGCGGATTAAAACACGGGTCAATTCTTTCGATAGCGCCTGGTCGGATTTATTCTTCTGCCAGTTAAATACCGGAACCAATGTGACGGAAGTGGAGTCCAACGAAGCTGCCAATATTCCCGAGCAATTTGCTTTAAAGCAAAATTATCCCAATCCGTTTAATCCGACGACCACGATTAAATATGCCATACCTGCGGTTAGCTCGGGTACGGTAAAAGTTGAAATCGAAATCTTCAACCTCACCGGCCAGAAGATCCGAACTCTGGTGCAGGATGAAAAACCGGCTGGAGAACACCGCGTGGTCTGGGATGGCCGCGACGATAGAGGCACGGTGGTTGGAAACGGCCTTTATGTGTACCGCATGCGCGTAAAGGATTTTGTTTCATCACAAAGGATGTTGTTGTTAAAATAATGTTGTGACTTTGGACGTTAAATTCTTTTGGAGTGGTGGGATTTGATTAGAAAACTCTGGACAATTTCTATCTGGTGCCTGACTACCTCTATTTTGAGCGGAGGTGTGGCGCAGGCCCAAAGGGGCGCGGAAGCGGAAGTGCGCCGCCAGCAAAGGCTTTTGGCCTTGATTCAAAGGCTGAGCACGAAAAACTGCACGCAGGACTTATCCGCTCCGGGCATGTTCACGGAACCCAGATATACCCAGGGAGCGACCAATTTCATTTATTTTAATCTGCCGACTTTAGCTGATCTGCCGTTACCCGCCGAGTTTGCGTTGAATCCGTTTGTGATTACCCAGGTATTGGATGGAAGCGGGGAGTCTCCTTTAAAATTTCCAAAACCGGTGAATTTGGAAAACGACTCCACCAAAAAAGACGTCATCGGTTCGCTGGAGAACGGAAAAAAATACACTTTTACCACCGCTTTGTTTGTGCCCGTGTGCACCATCAATTGCGAGACCGTAACCGACAGCAGTCAGCTTCAACTGCATTGCAGCGCATACGAGGATTCGATCTGGTCGATTCAGGACTCTGAGCCGCCGCGGGTTGAGAATGTTCGAATTCCACAATTGCAGTCGTCAGCCGTGGCAGGATGGTGGAATCAATCGACATTCGAATTACGTGCCCGGTTGCTTGACGCAGCCGGAGTCTGGCAGGGTTTCCTGTTCCGACGCAATTGCGAATCCGCAAACTGGCAACAAGTGACCTTGGATACGACTTATCCGGGCAGATTAACCGATTCAGGTTTTGAATTTGCCGAATCGGTCGAAATCGCTTTCACACAAAATTTAGCCGACGGTTGTTATGAATTTCGCATCGAAGGAAGGGACGCCGCGCACACACCGGAGAGCCGTTTTCCGCATTTTGAGCTGGCTGGTAACGGCGGGACGCCGGCGGTCGATAGCCCGGCACAGATCAAAATACAAATCGATACCACACCGCCCGCGAGCGTGAGCTTGAATTGTGAACAGATAGAAAATACCGTTCAATTGAATTGGACAAAATCCACTGACGCCGCTCCGGGAATCGGATTGGCCGGTTATCACATTTTTAGAAACGAAACGCTCATCGCGATTGTCGAAGCTTCACAAACCCAGTTTATCGACACCCTGTCTGCCACGCAATCGGAAGTGGTTTATCGCTACCAGGTGCAACCGTTTGATTCGCTGGCAAACATTCAGCTAACGGGTGGCACGGCCTCCTGTGTTTTCAGACCGGTGTCGCAAATTTTCATGCATGCAGAACCGAAGTTTACTCAGGGCAAAAGCAATCGGGTCTGTTGGCGTGGATCCGACCTCATCGATTCGTACTCGGTTTTTATGGCCAGGGATTGTGACTTTGTTCAGGCCGAAATGCAGACCGTGAGCGACACGTGTTTTACGTTTCCAAATCTGGAAGACGGTGTGAAATACTGCTACTGGGTGACTGCGGTGGATCGACTGCAGCGCAGCGTGTTTTCCGACACCGTGTTCTCTATTCAGGATGCGATTTCGCCAGCAATCGATTCCGTGAAGGTGTTGAACACAGTCAGTTTTAATGGCGACAATTGGACGACGAACCGACTGCTCAATTTGCGCATCCAGGCCCGGGATACCAGTCCGGGCGAAATTAAGAGAATTGCCATCCTGGAAAATGGATTCTTGAATAAAGAGGTGTCGTTGAATCAGATCACCAATACAGTTGATACCACGTTGTTCGTTGAGCTCATTTCCGCCGCGTGCGCCCCCATCGAGCTTGTGGTGAACATTTTTGACGGCGCTGAAAACAGCCGCACTTCGCAGCCCATAACTCTGACTTTGGATACGACGCCTCCCGCTGCGGTGACCGATCTGAAGTGCGAGCAGCTTCTCAATGCCAACGGCATTCATCTGAGCTGGAGTCCGGCCGTGGAGCCGGAGGGTTGCAGCGGGTTAGCCGGCTATCGAGTGCTTAGAGACAATAATTTGATCGCCGAGCTGGATGTGAATGCCGTTCAATACGACGATCTTTTCTCAGCGGCCACGTCATCGAATCGCTTCTCCTATCGGGTGCTACCTTTTGATTTTTTAGGCAACGTGCAGACCGAAGGGGGAGAGAGCGTTTGTGATTATGTCGGTGTTTTGAGTATTAAAATGGATGCCCTGCCCGAATTTTCCGCCGGCTTGTCCCGGGAAATTTGCTGGGAAGCTTCGGGCTTGTTGACTTCTTTGAAATTGTTTCGAGATGAGAACGGCGATTTTACCGCAGAGGATTCCGTTCTGGTGACGAACCCTCCCGCTGGTGTGAGCTGTCATCTTTTTCAGAATTTAGCGGACGGACAGCGGAACGTTTACTGGATTGTTGGAATGGACACGCAATTGCGGAAGGTGTTTTCCGATACCGTCGTGTCTATCCAGGATAACACCCGACCCGTCATCGACGATGTTTTGCTGCCCGGTGCGGATCCTTTAAACAATCAACTTTGGACAAACGACAGAAATGTCAAGGTGCAGATCGTCGCACATGATACCCCGCCGGGTGAAATTTGGCAATATGAAATCAGCGAAAACGGCATTGTGAGTTTGGTGTGGAATGCGGCAGATTCTGCAGCGCAGCTTAACGAAACGGTTGACTATGAAATTCAAACTCAAAAAAAACAACCGGCGCGAGTGGAGCTCATTGTGCAGGTGCAAGACGGAGCTGAAAATCTCAGCGAACCGGCTTCAGTGGTTGTTTTTTTACAGGAAAGCTTTACCAGCTTGTTTGCTTTTCCCAATCCATTTAATCCGTTGAATGATAAAATCACCATTCGATTTGCTGAGAGTACGGAAACGGAAATCAAAATTTACGATTTTTTTGGTAATCTGGTACGCACGGTGTCGGAAAAAGCGAATACACATGATTTCGTCTGGGATGGACGCAACGGAAACGGCGACTGGGTAGCCAGCGGTGGTTACATTTGCGTGGGCACCAAAACTCAAAAGCGATTTAAAATCGGCGTCAAAAAGCAGCAACCTTAATGAATCATCAGGCCAAACAGGATTTTAGCATGCGAAAACGAACATACCTGATCTTAATAATTGCTCCATTGTTCATGTTCAGCCGTTTGCCGGCGCAGGATTACGCGGGTCAGGCAGGAGAATTTTTGCGCTGGGGAGTGGGCGCCAAAGCCTTGGGAATGGGCCGGGCTTTCACGTCGATTTCGGATGACGCCAGCGCCCTGTACTGGAATCCCGCCGGGTTGTCTGCGCTTTCGCGTATAGGCGGCTCCTTCATGTTCATGCACATTCCGCTGCAAGAGGGCGCCTCGTTCAATTATCTGGCTGGCGCGGTTCCGTTGCGCTTGTTTTTTATCAACGCCAGCAGTCAGAACGCCTTTGTCAATTTCATTCAGGATTTCAACATTGGCGCGGGATTGTTGTGGCATTCTCTGGGTGAATTCGAGATTTATAACAAAGATACTTCGCAGCCCCTGGATCAAAGCGAAAATACCGTCAGTCAATCGGCCATATACTTTTCCGTTTCTTATCCTTTAACGAGATTATTTAAGCAGGTTGCGCCCACCGGCATTCTGAAATATCTGCGTGGCGATATCAATATGGGCGTCACCGCCAAATTCATCCAGCAAGATGTGTTTGGCGCCAACGGCAGCGCCAGCAGCTTCGATTTGGGCGTAAAATACACGCACAATTCCGGCATTTTCAACCTGGGTTTAACGCTTCGCGATCTAACCGGATCCAGTATTTCTTATGGTGCAAAGGCAGTCAGCGACCCCATCCCCGCTACCGGGGTTCTGGGATTGTCAATCCTGCCACACGTGGGGATTTTACGCGGTTTGTTGCTTTCCATGGATTACGGTTTTCAGCGTCCGCCAGGTCGTGACCGCGACGTCATGTTCGGGTTAGAATACGATCTGTCCGTCATTAGCTCGCATGTACCTCTGAAGCTGCGACTGGGCGCCAATTCCAACTACGAGTCTTTTACCATCGGTGTCAACATCAGCCCGGAAATTATGCTGGGCCGCGATTGGGTGCCCTCCGGTGATGTCACTTACGGCAAAGAAAGGAGCGCTTATGACGCCGTGGGCTCGCGTTACTCCATCTCCGTGGATCACAATCCTTTTACCGCCCGCTACTGGTATCTCAAAGGTATGTCGGAATTTACTAGCACCGAGTGTGAAAATTTGCCGACTTTCAGCGACAATCTCAAACTGATTCAGTATTTGAAAAATGCCGAACGTGCGAAAAATCCCGATAAACGCGCATTCAGATATGAAGCGACCCTGCGGCGGGCCGATATGGAATTTTTGCACGCCATCAGCGTACTACGCAACGCGAAAAGCGCCGAGATCATGAACCCGGTGAATGCCATCAAAAAATTCAAAAAAACCAAAATCCTGTACACGGCGGACGCATCCAAGAGTCTGTTTGAAGATTATACCAAAAGCGAATACGACCGCCAGGCTTATTTCAAATCGTTTGTCTATTATGTACAGTCACTGATTTTGACCGGCGATTATCTGCAGGCCATGAACTTGTGCAAAAATTATGGCCAGAGCTGGGGCAAGCGCATCAACGTCATTGAAGATTTAGCAGGTACCAAGCTTGCCGCGCGGGAAGAAGTGGTGGATTATCTACAGGCATTTGCGCTGTTTCGCAACCACAATACCGCTGAAGCTCGAAACTTAATTCATGAAAAATTGAACCAAAAGTCGCTGGCAAGATTTTTCTCAGCGCACATGGCCTTTGTGGAAAATAACTTTCAGGAGGTTCTCACTGAGCTAAAAGAAATCGACCTCAACGATACCTATTTTCCAGAATCGGTGTTTTTGCCCTTGACTTCAGACTGCTTGTTTGGAGACGAAGTGCTTTTTTTGAAGGCCATTACCCTGTACAAAACGGCTGAGCAATCCAGTGCAAATGATTACCTCGCCGAGTTTGCCAAAATTCCACGCTTTTTCCCGGATTCCGATCTGGCGCGATTTTTAACCAAAGGCGAAGCCACATTATACGAATTGATAGACTTTTTTGAATCTCATAACACAGCACAACTCGATCATCTCTTAGGCAGGTTGATCAATTCATATACAAAAACCATTTCAGACGGTGCACTAAAAGAGGAAACCTACACATTCAACTATTAGTGTCCTTTTTGATAAATTGAATATTATTGTAATAATTGAGGTGATTTATCATGAACAAAGCCATAGCGAAAATAACCGTCTACATCCGGGGAAGTATTTTTTTGTTTTTTGCAATTTTGGCTACGACCGTATCCGCACAGTCCAGTTATGAGATTACCATTTCAGATATTTCGTATTTAAAAGTGAAAAAAAACTGGCTGTTCATTCCAAAAGAAGTGGATTTGCGGCTGCACTGGAAGATAGAGGAAAAAAGCATTAGAAACGGGGTGGAGAAAGTCATTCAACACGACGCCGATGAATTGCCGCTGACCTTTCAAGTTTATTTGTTTGAATGGGATGGAGAAACCGGGCCCATCGTGCGCAAGGTAGCGGGGGTGAACTACGCCGATTTTTTGAACAAACCCGTGGGTAAAAAATTTGTGTTCAAGGTGCGGGCATATTCTGCCAACGCCATGTTGGTGGCCGAATCGGCGCCGGCAACCATCGTGGTCGGAAAGGGCAATAAGCGACAATACACAGTGCTGGCCGGCAAAAATTGGACTTATTATTTAAATCCCGGCCGCTGGCAGTTGATGATTCTAGGAAAATCAGAAATCTATGACAAATCAACCGAGCTGGGTAAAGTGGCGTTTCTCTTTTTGTCGATATCAACGGTTTTGAGTTTTCTGGTGCTGATATTTTATTCCTCGCGCACGCTCTATCTGGGAAACATTTTTCCCTTCAGGAGAACCAAACGGAATTTCTTCTGGTCGCTTTCATTGAGCTGCGATAAAACCTATGAAAACCGCCTGACCAACAAATTCAAATTTATTTTAAAAGCTTGGGAAACCATCGCTATCAAGAGTCGAATGGTAGCGGACAGGGCCACCAAAAACATACCCCAGGGCTTGAGCGCCACGGAAAAAATGGCCTCTGTGGACGTGGCCTGCCTGGAATATTGGACCAACGACGGCGATAAGGCCATCGGCACCATCGAAGACATCATCGCCTATCCATTCGTAAACGGCGAGCATAATGGCAGCAAAAAACCGGATGATTTGCTCACCGAGCTGGTGATCAAGATTGAAGACAGCTTTCAGGATTTGATCACTAAAAACGGCAACGGCGAGCACACCAACGGCAGTTTGATCGACATGAGCAAAATTATCGATGAAATTTATGAGCCGGTGATCAAGGATGACAAACTGCTGGCCCGAATACGCAAGTGGATTTTGAAAAAAGGCATCTTTGACCTGCGCAAAGGACTGGATCCGTTTCCAACCAGCAAGATTATTCGCGCCGGTCTGGAAATTCACCGCATGAACGGTTACCGCTGGCTCAAACCATCTGAGGAAGTAAAAAGCGCTTTCGAAAACCGCGCTTCCATCGAGATCGAAAATTTGCGAAGAAAGTCCAAAATTGAATGGTTCTGGAACTACGGCGCGCTGGCGCCGCTGGTGGGATTGTTCGGCACCGTGACCGGCATCACTTACGCCTTTCAACAACTGTCCAATACCACCGCTCGTCCCGATTTTGTGAACACCATTCAGCAATTGAGTAGCGGCATTTTTGAAGCGCTCTGGACGACGATTTTTGGCCTGGCTAACGGCATTATCTTTATTCTGGTTTACTATTATTTCAAGCATAAGCTGGAATGGATTTATGCCAAGTGGGAAGAGGTGTATATTTCCATCACGGAAAAACTCTGATTACTTTGTCGAAATCAGTTATGAATATCTGAGTGAATGATTCCGCATGCCACTGCAATTTGAAAATGAAAGTCGTAGCCTGGAATTGACCGGGCTCATCGATGTGGTGTTTTTGTTGATGATCTTTTTTCTGGTGTCGTTTGCATTTTCGTTAGCCAGCGACGTTTCCGAATCGCAGGTCCATTCTGAAATGGATTTGCCGACGACCAAGACCAACTTACCGCAAATCAAGGATGACTGGCTGGAAAATCTCATGATACAGATCGTTCCGGACACCAGCGAGTTGCAGACGGCTAAAAAAGCCTACGTTTTATGGCCGGTCCTGCACGACACCACCAAAATATCCAGAGGCCATGCCTTTGAAAAAGCCCTCACCGACTCCACTTTCGCCGCATTTCCAGTGAATTTTGTGAACATGCCGGAGATGGAATTTAAGGCCATTCCGCCCTGTACTTTGATTTCAAACTCCATCGACCGCTATATCGAATACGAGAAAATGTTTCGTGGAAATACCCGACCGGTCATCGAACTGCGGGCTGATAAAAATACCGAGTTTAAGATATTAAGCTATATCATGGACCGCTGCAGCTTGCACGAAGACGTCGTTCCGCAAATCGTCATCCGTACCAGTCATAAATAGGAATCAGAAGGATGGCTTTTAAAAAACTGTTCATCGAAAACCGCAAGGTGCCCATGGTGTCTTTGATCGATTTGATATTTATCCTGCTGCTGTTTTTCATTACCACCAGCGTGATGATCAACCTGTCCAAAGGCGAAGCCAGGCTCAACATTCCAACGCCTATCAACGAGCCCGGCGAAGCGCAGATCCTCATTCAAATCATCGATAAAGATCATTATTTCTGGCTGGACTATACCGCCATAGATACCCTCCATTATTATAGTTACATGCTGCCCGATCCCAACGATCCGGCGGCGAAAATCCAATTACTTTTGGATAAAATGACCATCAGCAAAGACGAGCTGGTGGCGCGGCTGAAAAATTTGTTTGAATTCTCTAAAAAATTTCGAAATAAAGAGCACTTCATCTTGATCCGCTGCCCCAACGTGTATCCGTTTTACTACGCCACCAACATCATCGAATATCTGATCGACAATCCTTTTTTTGAATACGGCTGCGTACCCGGCGACATAGAAGATATCCTCGCCAGTAAAAAAGTCACCATCGACGGCAACATTCTGCAAATCGATTTGTAAAGAACGGACCAAACACCATGAATATTAAATACCTTGTGAGATACGGCTTTTATTTCGTCATCGTGCTGTTTGCCGTGCTGTTGGTTTACCGGCAATTTCAAATCAGCCAGATGCCGGCCGCGGAATTGAGCATTCCATTACAAATCGATCAGCAGGAGATTCCCGTGCCCAAACGGCCGGGCACACAAAGTATTCGCATCGTGGGACCGCCCATTCAGGTGCTTAAATTTCAACTGGATTTTAAATTCTATCCCAAACCGTTGGACTGGAATTTTTTGGAAAGAATCGATCGCCGTGCCGACGTGATGATACTGGGCGTTATAGACGTGGAAGGGAATTTCACCATCACCGCCATTCGCGACAAAGGACATCCCAAGGCCGGACAGTACATAAAAAGCGTCATGGAATCCTGGAGATTTGTGCAATACAAACAGGGAATTATCAAATATTATTTTAACGTGCCGACCAAGATGGAGCACATGAAAGTTCAAATCGACTTGCGCGGGCTGAAACGAAATTTGAAATACGTGGACCGCAAAGATAAATTGGAAAACGGCATGATTTACCACTTCGAAGGCATCGACCGAAACAATATCATGATAATCAATTAAATGGTGGCTTATGCGCTTTTTACCTTTTTTGAAATATGCGACTTTTACGTTTGTTTTATTTGCTGGCTTTCAGCAAAATGGACGGGGGCAGGATTTTATCGATGGCATCAACATGTACAATCGTGCACAATACGATTCGTTGATCACTTATTATGTGCCGGATTTTATTCAGAAAAATCCCCATGAAGAGGGGCTGGCGCGCTATTTTTTGGCTGAATGTTTTTACAACAAAGCGTTTGCGGCAAGCACGCCGGAAGCTATCAAGAAATTGTTACAGAATGCGTGGCAGGAATTCAGCAAAGCCAACAACAGCTCCGACCTTAAAACCAACTTTCGGGAATATTTTCACTTTTCCAAATATAAAATAGGTTGGTGTTCCTTCCGCTTGGCTGAATTGCGCGAACAAACGCAGGTCAGCTTACAGCGTGCCTTTAAGGAATTCACCGACCTGCCAGCAGATGCTCCGGATTCGCTGCAGACCTTTTCAAAATACATGGCAGCAGAGTGCCGACTCCGTGAAAATGCCTTACGCCTCCTGAATCTCATGGACTACAACTTTCAGGTTACTGAAATAAATGCGCTGATCAAATCTAATCAGTCACTTGCACAGCTTTATGATAGCATCATCGCACAGCAGCCCCACGATTCGTCTCCGTACAATTTACGTGACATTCAAACAGCCGCGGCTTTGCAAAAAGAATCGTTGAAATATCAAATGAGTAAGCTTTATCAAGGGCTGATCACCGAATCCATAGAAAATTATAAGGACGACAATAAGCAAGCCAGCGCGGCGCTAACGGCTACGTTTTATTTGCATAATCAAAAGTTTGTTGAAATGTTCGCCGGCAAATCCAATCTGCACGCCGGATTTCGATCCGCGGCCACCTATTTTGAGATGATGAAATATCTCGATCTCTATTTCGTCAATCGCGATGACGGCAGTCGCACGGACTTTTTGAATGCCTGGCGAAAATTGGCCCATGCGAGCTACCATCCTGAAAAGATGTTTCGACGCGCTAATCTTTATCAGAGCCATCCGGATATCGAAAGCGATGATTTTAATCGTTACGCCATCAGTTTCTACGACTCCTCCCGCAGTCTGCCGGAATCGTTTTACTGGCTGGCAAACATTCAAATGATTCAAAATCAAAACCAGAACAGCCGTAGAAATTTTTTGAACTTCATCGAGGCTGTAGAGAAAAAACGGCTGCTCACCAATCGCCTGCAAATTTTACTGGAAGATGCTTATTTCAGTAAATATCTCCTGGATTTCGAAGCGTATTATCTGTCCAACAACTACTCGCGTTTGAATGCGCTGGCCAGAAACATTGCGCAATTTTCCCCCCAGAGTCAGGCCATTCAAAAACGCCAGGAATTGCTGGATCTGTTGATCAACGTCAGTTTGACCAACAATACCGCTCAAATTTGGTTGAATGTGTTGAACGGTACCGAAAATGAAAAGCTGGAGCAAGCCATCAGCACCATCATGTTTATTCTGCCCAGGGCGGCTTTAAATATCGGCGCCACCCGTGAAAAATACATCATTCTCTTGAATCGGCTGTTTGAAATTACCAATATTCGCAGAAGCAACGAAACGCGCTTTTTCCGCGGCATCGTGAAAATGTTCGAGGCGGAAATTCAGGCGGTGCCGAACGAAAAGAGCCAGCTCTTTAAGGAGGCCGCGCAGATTCTCAGCACCATCAGCTCCGATTTCGTCAATAAAAATGAAGCGGATTACATCCGGGGTAAATGTTTGTTTTTTGCCGATGAGTTCGACCAGGCGCGTGTGATCTTTCAACCGTTGATCAAACAGCACAATTATTTGCGGGCTTTGTTTTATCTGGCAGAGATTTACCGTCTCAACAACAAAGGCAAAATCGCCAAACGCTGTTACGAAGTGATCATCGACAAACTGCAGAATTTTTCGGATCATTATGGCGAGTACTGGCTCAGCAATGCCAACGCCGGTTTAGCTGCTGCCAACGACAAAGGTAATTTAAGGAGGCTGGAAGGGTTGGAAATCGAAAATGTGGAGTTCAAACCTGCTTTGGATTTGAATCAGTTGACCTACGAAAAACTCGCCGATGAAAAGTATTTGCAGCAGCAATACGCCTATGAAAATATCAACTGGCTGATGAAATTTGGCCTGCCCAGAAAAGCCATTTATCCGTCCCGCAATCGATTGCGATATTCCATTTTTCTAGCAGAAAATGTCGTACCCAACTTGCCTTATTTGCTCGATGAGATCCGGGGACCGTTGTCGTCAAGCTTAAAATTAGTGGTGATGTTGCCGCATAACATTCACTCGAGCACGGTGGTGAAATTAGACGACGAAATTTTAGAACAAAAGGAAGGCGTTTATGTAAAAACATCCGTCCCTTTGAACTCCATCCAGGAATTGGAGATCGTCAACCCCGATTGCTATGCTCACAAACAACCGCTGCCATTTACGAAAGCAGGTGAAAATCAAGCCGTGGTCATCCTGAACAAAAAAATACAATTCAAACCCGCGCCGCCGGGCCTGAAAACCGCCACCGCGAATGTGCGCACGCCCCTGGTACGGCGATGGGATGGCAATTATATCATGGATGCGGCTATTCCGCAGCAACTGCCTGATTCACCCCTGTTGCACGATTTTGTGAACAGGCTGGAAATCCGCGACATGGCGTACGATGGGGTGGGAGATCGCATTTTAGCTGTGAATGCCGAAGACAACGCTATCTGGATTTATTCCAACGCAGCGCGCAGTGAACGAACGGGGAAACTCGCTTTGAATGTGGAGTTGAATAGCCCGGAAGGCGTGGACGTGGATTCCAGCGGACTGATTTATGTGTGTGACTGGGGCCATCACCGGATTCATCAGCTCGACAACCGCGGCCAACTGCTGAACTCCTTTGGAAGCTTTGGTACCAACTACAACAAAGACGAAGGACAACCGATCAAACTTTCATTTCCCACCCGAATTCAAGTGGTGGAAGATGCGGTGGGTTTGATTTTTCAAGGAGAAAAGGTCAAGAGGGAAACCTATCTTTTTATCGCGGATCAAAATGGCGTTCATATCGCAAACTTGCGAGGCGATTATTTGGGCAGTCCGCTTTCTGCCAACCGCCAACTTCCTGAAGGAACCTTTTACGGCTTTTTTGTAGAAAACTATGGACCGGATTTGAATTTGTTTTTGGTCAACCGAAATCTCCAAAAGTCAGAGGCGGTGTACAAATTTGTAGCGAATTAGGAGGCAGAGTTTCGAGTTCTTGGTTTCGAGTTTAGGGTTGTGGGGGGACGTTTGTGAACACGCTCAGATGATGGTCGCCTCGCCTGTTTCGTGTCTCCCTGAAAACGGCCTCGCTCATTCTCGAAAAGCCCGCCTGACCGCGGGTGGATTCCTGCCTGGCTCGGCGGGGCCTGTCCTGAGTTTTATCGAAGGGACGCCTTCACGAAGAGGTTTTTGTATCGCGCATATCTCAAATTTTCGTTCAGACACTATCGCTACAGCGAAAGTTTTCAGTCGAACACAAAGTTCCTCGTTTAAACGTTGCAGGTGTTCGCAACGTGCAAAGTCTAATTCGAGCCGATTATGGAAAAACTTTCGCTGTAGTATATTTAATTAACTAAAATTAAAAAAGATAAATTACTTGACAAGTTTGCATTTATTTTGTATATTTTGCTGGATCAAATATTGTGCATTAAATAATCAATTGGTATCCCGGCAAAACCATGTAAAAATTGCAATTAAGCCCAAAATATTTAAATGCTTGTTGAAACGACATCCCGCACCGCATTAAATTTTTACAAACGTTTTGCAGTCGAATTTACATTTCTCGTCTCCCAATTCGAAAGATGCCTTACCCTGTGTAGCAGCGATATTATTTCTTATTCTACCTGAACAGTTGAATCCGATTTAATAGGGGTACCAAAAATAGACTTTTCCTGAATGCAGTCGATGTTAAAAACGACACAAATGAGGAGCGGTTTTTAACAGATACATTTTCTGCGAGGAGGTATCCTGGTTCGATTTTAATGAGGGATAGCAGTGGTCTATTCATTCATATCTCCAACTCCCGGCGTATGTAAAAATTTCTCGCTGATTCACACCTTTGCACTGCCTGCTTTGAAAATCAGTTACCAAGCGAATTGCTTTGACTTAATTTTTCACTAGTTCATTAAGCTAATGGGGGAAATGCTATGAATTTCTTAAGTCTTTTAAGGACGTATTTGATGGTTTCAAATACCAATACCAAAATTCGTCTCATCGTTTACGCCGTTTTTCTGTTTTCAGGAAATCTGTTTGCTCAAAATCCCATCACGCGATTCGATCTCGTCGGCGATCTCGAAACCAAGATCGCCCCAGGTGAGATTCGGACTTTTCGAGTGATTGCCGAGGCCGAAGGTCAAGGTACGCTGACGGTCCGAATACGAGAGCAAAGCCGACCCGCTTTCGTGGACAATTTAGACGAGCGCCTCGAAATCCACGGCAGCGGTCAATTGAAAACGACCTTTCAAATTGCGCCGTCGCAGACGGATTGCGGAAGTCACAAATTTGAGCTGGTGGCCATATTCAAGTCTGCCGCCGATACCTTCCGGCGCAATAAAACCGTGCGCTTTGGCGTGGCGCCGAAAATCGCTCCGGAACCGCCTTTCTCACCGGGCATTTTTAACTCACTTTGCTGGACCCCCTGCGATTCAGCGCATCAGCACGTGCTGCGCCATTTTCCAGACGGGAATGCCACCAAAAGCCCGACCACCCTGAACAATCTAAATGCTTCGACATGCGACTCCATCGGCAATCTCACCGGCGGGGTACGCTACGGTTATTTTGTGGAGGTAAATGTTGAGCGCGAGGGCGGCTTTCAAACCTTTAATTCTGATATCGTTTATTCTACCCAGGACAATCTGCCGCCTCCTGAAATCGTTATGGATGGATTTACCGTGGATGCTCAGGGCCACGTCACCCTGCGGTGGGCAAAGCAGCCGGACCAAATCGGTTTTATTGATCATTATTTGATAACACGTACCGAGGTTGCCACCGGAGCAGAAAGCGAGTTTACCCTGCCATTCTTTCCGATTTCTCAAATTGCGCCCAAAAATTTTGTGCCTATTGCGGTAAAAAAGAAAGACCCCCTGTACGTCGACAGTCTGGCAATCATCAATAAGATTCCCAAAGCCATTCGTGGCAGCGCCATGATACAAACCGCCTGGCGCGACCGCTGGAATGAATCCGCGGATTATTTGTCATTTAAACTCGAAACCGAATCACACGTCTATATTGCTTTTGACAATAAAATCAGTCCCAAACCGGATTGGCTGAACGCACTTGGATTTGAGTCATTCAATCCCGAAAACCTCAAATCCAAAGATTTGCAGACCTCGGTGGGCTCTTTTCGACTGTTCACCAGAAACGCCGCATTCAAGGCGGATGAAATCATCCGGCTGGGGGGCAATCTGGCTTCCGGTGCGGAATTAAAAACGCTCGATCCCAAAATGTTTGTGGTGTTTGTACAACCCGTGAGTAAAAATTTACCGTATGCTCTGAAAGATTTTGTGGAGTACACAGACGCGTTGGGCGTGGAAAACGACCTGAAAACTTTCCGCTATCGCGTGGCCGCGGTGGATGCCGCCGGCAACCGTTCCGATTGGGCCGAGTCGCCGCCGGTGATACTCGATTTGCATGGAAAATGTAAACCGATTATTACAAAATGGTACGATGCGGTTTCAAGGTCGGGCGATTACTTTGCGGAAGGGGTGAACAATACCGTTTACATTCAGGACCCGAGCACTCAGGCCGAATGCAGCGGATTTCGCAGCACGGATTTTGTTCAATTTCAGGCCGTAAAAGATTCGCTGAAATTTTTTGACAATCACCGCGACGATCAGCTCGACATCGATTTATTCGACGGCGGCTGGGTGAGTGTCGACGATTTAGAGCCCGGTTTTGGTTTTACTTTTAACTTTTTGCCAGATGATAACGATTCCAGCGCGGTGGACGGCCACCGATATTTCTTCAGAGTGCGGAGCCGGGATGTCCATGGCAATATCAGTCAGTGGTCCGAGGTTAAGTCGGCTAAGCAGGACGTGTTCGAACCGGGCGACATCCAGAATTTGACGGCGCAGAATGATCTGGATTCTAACGGGGTGGTTATTAAATGGCAGCCGGCCACGGACACCGCCAGTGAGATCAAGCATTATGTGATTTACCGTCAATTTATAGAATTCGATTCAAAATTTGATGCCATTGATACAATTAGTGGCCTTGATACGACTTATGTAGATAGCTTTAATAGTATTGGGACGAACAAGATCACCGCCTACAAAGTTGGCTCCAGCGACGTGGTTGGGCATGCCCTAGATGACCGCAAAACCAGTCAGTCGGACATCCTGCGGGCGGCCATCGGGCCGGTGATTGCTTTGGAAGAGGGTTGTGATACCATCCCCATCGGCTCGCAGATCTATGTTAAATGCGACACGTTGAGTTTTTGCTGGAACGACTATGACGACCGGGATGTGGAGTTTTATGAAATACGCATCAGCGGTGTTGTCAACGACACGAAATTTGTCAATCCACCGGATAAATGTTTAACCGTGCCGTTGACCAGCGACGGTGCGTACCATTTCATGGTCAGGGCGTTTCAGAATCTTGGGCGCCAGGCCACCACCTGGTCGAATGTGCTGTCGGTGATCAGGAAAACCAATCCACCGCTGCCGGTGGAGGATTTGTTTGTCACGAACGCTCCGGATAGCGTCAACAAATTGACTGGCAGCGATTTCAATCCCTGGGAAGGGAATAATTACTTGATCTGGACCCGACCGGACACCGATGCGGTGGCGTATGAGATTCTGCGTTCGATTGGCGACAGTACGAGTTTCGATTCAATTAGCACGGTATCGTCTTTGGGCGATACACTTTATTACGTCGATCGTTTTGTGCAGCCAGACGACAGTACATTGCAGACTTTCCAGGATTACTACTATGCGGTGCTTTCACTCGACATCCTGAATACCGAATCACCGGATACTTCCAATATCGATTCCACGCACTGCAACCGGGCGCCGGTGATAAATTCGGTGAATACGAATCCGGATGCAGCACAGTTGTTGATTAACTGGAGTCCACCAGAAAACAGTAAATATCCAAATGACTTGATACACTATTTTTTGTTTATTACCCAAAATGGTCAGCCATGGGATACTATAAAAGTAGCTGTCGACACAACTGAAATTGTTGAAGTCCCCTGTGCTAAAGATTATTGTGTGACCGTACTTGCTGAAGAACAAAATTTTAAACATAGAACGGCTCAATCAGAAGCTGTGTGTACATTTTTACATTGCAACGTGCACATTCCTGATATGACAACTGTTGAGGTGGTAGATCAACCTTTAGATTATGGGATATTTGTATCCTGGGCATCCTATTGGCAATTGGATAAATGGGATGATAGCAGTAGAAGCACCGGCGATAAATTCCCTCGCAGCGATGTCAATCATTTTCAAGTTGAGCGGATTAAAAATGGCCAATCGGATACCACATTCATTTTTAACAATTTCCCAGAAGTGTTTGAAGAAGCGGCTTTTCTGGATACCTTTAATCTTGAACCCTGTGCTGAATATACCTATCAAGTCACGCCTTGTGAGACAGAAGGAAATGATAAGTGTGCTGCAGACAGTATTTCGAAATCGGTTTTAAATGATACCAGCCGGGTTTTTATTCCTGAAATTGATTTAGCGGAGTATGCAAAACAACGATTTTTTCGTGGGGATTCCTTGCTGGTAAACTGGTTCTGGCCTGATCCGTCTTGTCAACAAGGAGCATCTTCCGAAATGAGAAATGCCGATTCAGTATGTGTGCAGATTTCGAACAACAGAGATTTTGTGCACAATCC